>JAYEHA010000301.1:0-11170 GCA_034659335.1 Bacillota bacterium | reverse complement strand
GAATTAGATGAAACAGAAAAGAAACTTGTTAAACTTACTATTAATAATTTTTCATTGGCGATTTCAAATTTCATTTTAAATAAAGAAATTAATGAATCTCAAAGAGAAATGATTTTTAAATTAGGTGACGTTATAGAAACTAGATTCAGGGATAATCATAATCACATTTATCGAGTTAGTAAAATTTCTTCAATACTTGCAGAAGCTTATGGATTTTCTAAAGAAGAGATTGATTTAATTACTTTAACCGCTACACTTCATGATATTGGTAAGATAAGTATTCCTGATGAAATTTTATTAAAACCTGGTAAATTAACTTTTGAAGAATTTGAAGAGATGAAGAAACATTCAATTAATGGTTATAATATGATAAATGTTAATAATAAAAGTAGTGTTTTTTCAGTTGCTGGAGAAATTGCTCTTCACCATCATGAAAAATGGAATGGATTAGGTTATCCAGATAAACTGAAAGGCGAAGAAATTTCAAAATTTTCGAGAATTGTATCAGTAGCAGATGTATTTGATGCATTAGCACATAAAAGAGCGTATAAGGATGCTTGGAGTATAGAAGAAATTAAAGCATTTATGCTTGAAGAAAAAGGTGAATCCTTTCAACCTTTGATAGTAGATTTATTATTAGAGAATATGGAGAAAATATTAAAAATATTAGAAGAATATCCATCGTACTAAAATCCCTTGATTGGGATTTTTTTATTGACATAAACAAAAATAATATGTATAATTGTATACAATAATACGACATGGAGGAGATATGAATAAATCAATTACGTATAAAATTTTACAAAAAAATTTAATTACTGGTGTAGTAGAAGTAGGAAATGAAATAGAAGTAAAGGTTAATCAAACTTTAACTCAAGATTCGACTGGAACTATGGTGTATTTACAACTCGAAAGTATGAATGTTGATTCAATTAAGACTGATTTTTCTGTAGCATATATTGATCATAATACTTTTCAAGCAGGGTATGAAAATGCTGATGATCATGAATTTATTAAAACTATTTGTTCAAAATATAACATTATTTATTCAAAACCAGGTAATGGTATATGTCATCAGATAAATCTTGAAAGATTTGGAATACCTAGTAATATTCTTCTTGGTTCTGATAGTCACACACCAACTGGTGGAGCGCTTGGAATGATAGCAATAGGTTGTGGTGGGCTTGATATTGCTGTTGCAATGGCTACGGGAAGATATACTATGAAAGTACCTAAGGTTATGAATATTAATTTATCTGGAAGTTTATTAAATGGAGTATCATCGAAAGATGTAATTTTATATATTTTAAAAAGCCTTACTGTAAGAGGGGGCGTAGGATATGTTATTGAGTATTCGGGTGATGGTTTAAAATCTCTTTCTTTAACGGATAGAGCAACTATTACAAATATGGGCGCAGAACTTGGTGCTACTACTTCGATATTTCCTTCAGATGATATTACTAAACAATTTTTAATAAGACAAAGTCGTGAAAAAGATTTTTTATATTTAAAAGCGGATGAAAATGTTGAATACGATAAAGTGATTGAAATTGATTTATCAATGATTGAGCCGATGGTAGCTATTAATGATAGTCCAGATAATGTTGAAAATATTAGCGACATTAAAAATTTAAAAATTGATCAAGTAGCAATTGGGAGTTGTACAAATTCTTCTTATACTGATTTAATGAAAGTTGCAAAAATTTTAAAGGGTAAAAGAGTTAATGAAAATGTTAGTCTAGTTATATCACCGGGTTCAAGCAATATTATGAAGATGTTAAGTGATAATGGAGCATTGGGTTCTTTAATTGCAGCAGGAGCAAGAATACTAGAAGCAAGTTGTGGACCTTGTATTGGAATGGGACAAGCTCCTAAGCATAATGCTATATCATTAAGAACATTTAATAGGAATTTTAAAGGAAGATGTGGTACAGATTCAGCTAAAGTGTATTTGGTTAGTCCTGAAACTGCAGCATTATCTGCTATATCAGGATATTTAGAATCACCAAAAAATATAAAATTAGATTTAAATATTATTAAGCCTGATAAATATGAAATACATAATAACTATTTTATTTTTCCTAATAATAATAAAGGGAAAGAGGATGTATATATTGGACCTAATATTAAACCTTTTCCATTAAAAGAATCGCTTGAAGAAAATCTAATAGGGAAAGTTTTAATTAAAACTGGAGATAATATTACTACCGATGATATTATGCCTTCTAGTGCGAAGCTTTTACCATTTAGGTCAAATATTCCTAAATTAGCTAATTATGCGTTTGGTACTTTGGTGAATGATTTTAAAAAAAGGGCATTAGATAATAATGGTGGATTTATTATTGGTGGAGATAATTATGGACAAGGTTCATCAAGGGAGCATGCTGTATTAGTACCTTTATATTTAGGTGTGAAAGCTGTAATTGCTAAATCATTTGCAAGAATTCATAAAACTAATTTAATTAATGTAGGGATTATTCCATTAGTTTTTAAAAATAATGAGGATTATGATTTGATATTTGAGAGTGATAATATAGTTATTTCAAATATTAATGAATCAGTAATGATATTGTAATAGAGGTTAATGGTCATACAATTAATGTGAAATTTGAGGGTTCAGATAGAGATATCGAAATATTGAAAATTGGTGGATATTTAAAATATTCAATAGAAAAACTAAGGGGAGAATAAATGTATAATATAACACTTATTTTAGGTGATGGTATAGGTCCTGAAGTTGCTATGGCTACAAAAAAAGTGGTAGATGCTACAGGAATTGATATTAATTGGGATATTTTGAATGCTGGAGAAGATATTTATAAAAAAAGCGGGAAATTAATTCCGGACTCTGTTTATAAATCTATTGAGAAAAATAAGATTGTACTAAAAGGACCTATAACTACTCCAATTGGTATAGGATTTAGAAGTTTAAATGTTCATTTAAGAAAAAAATATGATTTATTTGCAAATATTCGCCCAATTAAAAGTATTGATTATATTAAGTCAAGATATGAAAATATCGATTTAGTTATTTTTAGAGAAAATACAGAAGGTTTATATATAGGGATTGAAGAAGAAATTAATAAAAATGAATATAATGCAATAAAAAAAGTAACAAGAAAATCTTCTGAAAGAATAATAAAGGAAGCTTTTGAATATGCAAAAGCAAATGGAATAAATAAAGTTACGCTTGCTCATAAAGCAAATATTCTTAAATTGACAGATGGGTTATTTCTAAATATTGGAAGAGATATTGCTAGTAAATATAATAATATTGAACTTGAAGAAGTTATTATTGACAATATGTGTATGCAGTTAGTAATAAATCCCAATAATTATAAAGTAATTGTTACTACTAATTTATACGGAGATATTATTTCTGATTTATCAGCTGGTTTAGTAGGAGGTTTAGGTCTTATTCCAAGTGCAAATGTTGGAAAAGATATAGCAATATTTGAAGCAATACATGGTTCAGCACCAGATATTGCTGGCAAAGGTATTGCTAATCCAACTGCATTAATAAGATCTGCTATAATGATGCTAGAGTATTTAAATGAATATGAAAAGGCAAAAAAAATTAACGATTCGCTTTTAATAATTTATAAAGAAAAAAAAGTAATTACTAGGGATATAGGAGGAGATGCAACGACTGAAGAGTTTATTAATGAGTTAATTAAAATAATGTGGGGGTGATAAAATGGAAACCTGGTTAAATCAAAATGTAGAGAAGACAAAAAAAGCAAATTTTATAGATAAAGAGTATTATAATAAATATGATATTAAAAGGGGTTTAAGAAATTCTGATGGAACAGGCGTAGTAGTGGGGTTTACTAAATTAGGTTCAGTAATAGGATATGAGTATATAAACGGGAAAAAAGTTCCAGCTGAAGGAAAGTTGTTCTATAGGGATAGAAGTATTGTTGAACTAACATCAGATTATTCTAAATTTGGATTTGAAAGGGCAGTTTATTTATTACTTTTTGGAGAATTACCGTCAAAGAAAGATTTAGATATGTTTAATGAATTATTAGATATGTATAGAGACTTGCCTAATGGATTTACAGAAAATATGATATTAAAAATACCTAGTACAGATATTATGAATAAAATTCAGCGTAGTGTTTTAGTTTTATATTCGCATGATGATAATCCTGATTCTTTAGATATTGAAAAAGTTATTATGCAAAGTATCAGACTTATTGCAAGATTTCCAACAATAATGGCATATGGTTATCAAGCAAAAGCGCATTATTTTGATAATAAAAGTCTATATATTCATTCGCCACAAAATGGGATTGGTACTGCTAGAAATATTTTGCATATGATTAGAAATGACAATAAATATACTAAGCTAGAAGCAGAAACTTTGGAGTTGTTATTAATTTTGCATCTAGAGCATGGTGGAGGCAATAATTCGACATTTGTAACTCATGTAGTATCATCAAGTGGAACCGATACTTATTCAGTAATTAGTGCAGCTGTGGGGTGTCTGAAAGGCCCAAAACATGGTGGAGCAAATAAAAAAGTGAAATTAATGATAAGTGATATTAAAAAAAATACTGATTATACTAATAAAAATGAATTAAAGAAATATTTAATTAAGATACTTAATGGTGAAACTGCTAATGAAAAAAATTTAATATATGGTATGGGTCATGCAGTTTATACGAAGTCGGATCCAAGAGCTGAAATATTAAAAGTTAAAGCTAAAGAGTTAGCAAAATCTAATAATATGATGACTGAATATCAATTATATTGCGATATTGAGGAAATAACAAAAAGAATTTTTAAAGAGATGAAAGGTCAGGATAAAGAAATCTGTGCTAATATAGATCTTTATTCTGGATTTGTATATGAATTACTTAATATTCCAGAAGATTTATTTACTCCAATATTTGCTGTTGCAAGAGTTGGAAGTTGGTGTTCTCATAGAATAGAACAGTTAATGAGTGATAAAAAAATTATAAGACCTGCATATATGTCAATTAATGATTAAAGTCTATTTCATTTATATATTTCTTTATATTTATAATGCAAATAGATAGAAATAATAGAAAGTGATGTAGTAAAGAGAGCTAAGAGGATAAATCTGGAAGATGTTGGATCAATGATTGCTTCACCAATATATGTTTGAATTATCATTTTAGGTAGTAGTCCAATTAATGATCCGGAAATATATTTTTTATAATTTACTTTTATAGCACCAAGTGACATACTTACTATATCCACTGGAATTATACCAATCATTCTAAGAATATAGGAAACAAACCATTTATTTTTTGTTTTAGCAATTTGAAGTTTTTCAAGTTTATTATATTTAAGTGTTAATTTATCTAATAAATCTCTACCACAAAATCTTCCAATCCAGTAAGGGACTGAAAGAGATATAAAAAGTCCAACTATATTAACTAGGATTCCATAAATGGGAGTGAAAATAATTCCAGAAGTAATATAAAGTATCATTAGTGGAAAAACAATACTAAGAGATTTAACTAAATATAATATTAAAAAAGTAATTATAGCTAAAAAATAATTTTTTGGAACATAGTGTAAAATATCGCTAATTGATATTTTGTCAAAATTTAAGGTAATTATTGCAACAAAAGATAGGATAATTATTATTGGTAAAATTCGTAGAGTAATTATAATAATGTTTATTAATTTATCTTTTTTCAATATAGTAGCCTCCGATTAATTATGATTAAAATTCTTTTTTTTGACTTTGAGTCGATTTTAAGTTTGATTATATAGTCTAGTATACTATATAATTATTAAGTGTGAAAAGGAAAGATTTAAAAAATGTGAAGTATGTATTTTGACAATGGGAAAAGACTATGATAATATTTGTATTTGCAGGAGGTAGATAAAATGGCAACTATACCAAATTGTCCAAAATGTGATTCAGAATATACTTATGAAGATGGAAATTTTATTGTTTGTCCAGAGTGTGGTTATGAGTGGATGGATGAAATTGAAGATGAAAGTAATACTGATGTACTAGTAGTAAGAGATTCAAATGGAACTGTTTTACAAAGTGGTGATACTATTACAGTAATTAAAAATTTAAAAGTAAAAGGAAGTTCATCAGATTTAAAAAGGGGTACCAAAGTAAAAAATATTAGATTAGTTAATGATGCTGATGGAGGTCACAATATTGAATGTAAAATTAATGGCTTTGGTGGCATGTATTTAAAATCTGAATTTGTAAAAAAAATATAGTTAAAAAAACAAGGGAACTAAAAATAATTTTTAGTTCCCTTGTTTTTATTTATTTTCTTTTCCTAAAAGATTAATAACAAATTCTAAAATTTCTTCCATATTTACTAGATTATCAGTAAAGTTATTAACCATTAAAGCATTGTTCATTGTACCAATATAGAGTATAGTACTGTTAATAGAGCTATCAACTTGAATAATATTTTTTTTAATGCCATCTGACATTATATTTTCAATCATAATAAATCTTTTATTCATCATTTCAAATACATTTTTTTTAATATTTTCTTTATCAAAGTCATTTATCATTTGAATGATTTTCATAGTTTTTAAGATATCCATTCTTCTATTAATATCATTTTTGCCTATAAGTCTAAGTTTTTCAATAGGAGAATCCACTTTAGATATAGTTTCAATGATTTCTTTATGAGCTTTTTCAAGATTATATATTATCATTTTTTGAACGAGTTCTTCTTTACTAGTAAAATAACTATAAACAGTTCCTTTGCCTATGCCAGCGATTTTTGCGATTTCGCTTATTTTTATATCGTAAAATCCTTTCTCTGAAAAAAGTTTCCAAGTAACTTGAAAAATTAAAATTTCTTTATCTTTAAAGGTTTTCAAGAGATTCCTCCTTTTTTAAGATTTTAAAATTAAACATTAGATATACTGTAGGAATTACAACTATAGTAAGTAAAGTTGAAAATAATAGGCCACCAATAACTACAGTAGCAAGTGGTGATGTAGTTTCTGCACCTTCACCAATTCCAAGTGACATAGGAACCAACCCGAGAATTGTTGTAAGTGTTGTCATAAGAATTGGACGGAGTCTAACTTTTGAGGCTTCAACAACTGATTCTTTTAAGGTACTTCCTTTTTTTCTAAGAGTATTGATATAATCAACAAGTACTATTGCGTTATTAACAACGATTCCTGCGAGCATTATAACACCAATGATAGCTGGAACATTTATTAATCTATTAGTAATAAATAGTGCAAATAAACTTCCTGTAAGAGCTAAAGGTAAAGTAAACATTATAATAAGTGGATATTTAACGTTTTCAAATTGACTAGCCATTATCATATATACTAAAAGAATTGCTAAAATTAAAGCTTGTCCCAATGATCCAAATGCATCTTGAAGGTCTTCTTTTTGTCCACCAATTTTATAAGAGTAACCATCTGGTAGTGCAATTTTTTTTAATTCGTTTTCAATATCTAATGAAACACTTTCTAAATCTCTTCCAAATGTGCTCATGGAAATTGTTACTATTCTGGCTTGATTAGATCTTGTTATTGTTATAGGACTTTTAATAATTTTTAAACTTGAAGATAACTCATCTAAACTTATAAGACCATAAGGTGTTTCAATTTTAAGTTGTCTAAGTTTAGAAATATCTCCTTGTATAGATTCATCACCAATAATTTTTATTTTGATTTCTTCACCATTAGTTTTATAATTTGTTAAAGTTGTGCCTCTAGTAATATCTCTAATATAGTGAGAGATATTAGCGCTTGTAAGGCCATAAAAAGAGGCTTTTTCTCTATCGATAACTAAAGCTAGTTCATCTTTTTCTTTTTCTAATGAAGATGTAACTTCTCTGGTTCCTTCAATAGTTTTAGTTATTTCAGAAATTCTTTCTGAGTAGTTTTTTAAAATATCAAGATTATCACCTTTCAATTCAATAGTAATTGGCGCTGTCATTCCACCAAAACCTTGACTTTCAGTAGCATTAACATTTATTTCAGCTCCAGCATAATCTTTTGTTATTTTTCTTATTTCATCGGCTATTTCAAAAGTTGATTTATCTCTATCTTTTAAATTGACTAGATTTGCAGTTATAGTACCATTATTTCCAGAATTTCTTTGTATATGACCAAAACCAGTTATTCCAACTACAGTATAAATGGATTCTATCTCTTTAATAGATTCTAAATCAGATTCAATACTATTAATTGTATCTAAAGTAGATTCAAATTTTGAACTGCTTGGAAGCTCAACATTGATACTAATACTGCCTTCATCCATCGATGGAATAAATTCAGCGCCAATTAAACTGATTAAACTAAATGAAGAAATAAAGAGTAATAACATAATGATAAATGTTGTTTTTCTTTTCTTTATTGCTTTTTTTACTAGGAATATATAAAAAGTTTCGATTTTTTTATATAATTTATCAAATAATGAAAATCTTTTTTTCTCATCTTGAACATGATCAATTTTGAGAATTAAAGAAGATAACATAGGTACAATTGTGAGTGCAACAACTAAAGAAGATAATAATGAAAATGTAAGAGTTAATGCCAATTCTTTAAAAAGAATTGATGTAACACCCTCTATAAATACGATAGGTAAAAAAACAGCTACAGTTGTTAAAGTAGATGTAGTAACCGCCATTGAAATTTCATTAGTTCCTTCTCTTGCAGCATCTTTTCTAGAATAACCCATATCTCTATAGCGATAAATATTTTCTAGCACAACAATAGAGTTATCTACAAGCATACCAAGTCCTAGTGCGAGACCGCCTAAAGTCATTAAATTCAGAGTTATTCCATAAAAATAAATAAGTGAAAAAGTTGCAATAATTGATACTGGTATTGATATGGCTATAATAGTAGTAGTTCTAATATTTCTCAAAAAAAGATAGAGAATTAATATTGCTAAAAGACCACCAATAATTCCGCTTTTTTCAACATTATTTATTGCACTATTAATAAAGACTGAAGCATCATATATAATATCTATATTTACATTTTCTAATTCGTTTTCTAATTTTTCAATTTCTTTTTTTATTTTTCTTGCAACTTTTACAGTATTCGCATCTGTTTGCTTTGAAATATTTAGGCCAATAGAAATATTTCCATTATACCTATTTATTGATTCAGTAACTTCAGTAGTTAATTTTACTTTTGCTACGTCTTTCAATTGAATTACATTTCCATCATTTAATATAATTGGTAAGTTTGAAATTTCTTCAATAGATTGAAATTCACCAATTATTTTAAAGGCAATATTGCGATTACCTCGATCAACTGTTCCGGAAGGAAGGTTGAGGTTTTCAGAAATTAAAATGTTTTTTAATTGGTTAAAAGATAGATTATAAGTATTAAGTGCTAATTGATTTACTTCAATTAGGATTTCTTTTTCAAGACCACCTGAAACAGTAAGAGATGCAACTCCATCAATTCTTTCTAGTCTTGATAAAATTTTATTTTCTACAATAATCTGAGTCTCATCTAAATTTCCGAGCGAATCTACATTTAAAGTCATAATAGGTAAAGTATTTGGATTTACTTTAAATACTCTTGGAGTTGATGCATCATCAGGAAGAAAGGCTTTTATCATATCTACCTTTTCTCTCATTTCAAGTGCAGTTTCTTTCATATCAGTTCCAAAATCAAATTGAAGAATAACTAATGAGTCACCATCAGATGATTGAGAAATAATATCTTCAAGACCACTAACTGTAGATAAAGCACCTTCTAATGGACGAGTTATAAGATTTTCTATTTCTAAGGGACCTGCTCCACTATATGAAGTAGAAACAACTGCAACAGGAACATCAATTTTTGGATATAAATCAACTGATAAATTTAATAAACTTACTATTCCTATGATGACAACTATTAAAGTCATCATAATAACTGTAACAGGGCGTTTTATAGATAAATTTGAGACTTTCACATTTATTGCCTCCTTACAATTTTAATAATTGAATTTTCTTTAACAAAATTTTGACCTTTAATTATAATATTGCTGTCTTCATTTATTCCAGAAATAATTTCAATTACTTCACCATTATCATCACCAATTTCTACGGGAATCTTTATTGATTTATTATTTTCAGCTACATAAACAAAATTAAAATCATCATATAATACAGCATCAATAGGAATAAGAAAAGTTTCATCATTAGATAGGTCAATATTAACAAAAGATTTCATACCAGGATAAATTAATTGTTCGTTATTTATTATTTTAAGATTTCCTTCATACATATTTTTTCTTATATCCTTTTGAGGATTAATCCAATCTATTTCTGAATCAATATTAATATCGATAGATGGTATTTCAACAGTTACGTTCATACCAGGTTTAATTATATTAATTTTACTTTCAGGAATATAAAATTTAACTTCTAAATTTTCCATATTTAAAATTGTAATTGAATTTTGTGATGAGACTAAGTTATTTTTTGAAATATTGATATTACTAATAATTCCATTAACTGGAGCTAATAAATTTAAATCATTTAAATCATCTAAAGAATTATCATAAGCAAATTTTGCTTGATTAAGTTGATCTTTTAATAACTTAACTTGATTATCCGATGCACGTAACTTTGCAGCTTTATATTCACTTTCGCTAATAGCACCATTGTTAAATAATATTTCAATATTTTTAAAATTATCTAATTGAATTAAATATGATTCATATTGTGAATTATAATTGCTTTTAGCGAGTTCATAAAGCAGTCTTGAGCTTTCTATTTTTGTAGATGTATTTTTATCATCTAAAATAGCTAGCACTTGATCTTCTTTAACATAATCACCAACATTTACTAATACTTTACTAGCTTCTTCAACACTAAGAAGCGTTGAATTAACTATAACTAGATCTTTGGATGAAACTTCTCCAGTAAATGATAATTTTTTTGATAAATTTCCCTCTAAAGGTGTTGTAATTTCGACTGGTGTATAAGTTTCATCTAAAGTAATTGTTTCTTTTTGACGACTGCATCCACTTATGAATATCATAAGTGATATAAGTAATAATATTGTTATTTTTTTCATATTTCCTCCTGACTGACTGGTCAGTATTAGTATATCAGAGCAATAAATTTATAGCAAATATTATATGATTAAATTATTAACAGGTGGGTATGAATCGTAAAGGTATAATAAAAAGCGAGGTGTTAATTATGAAAAGAAAAATTTTAATTATTTTTATAGT
>JAYEHA010000300.1:0-11179 GCA_034659335.1 Bacillota bacterium | reverse complement strand
TTTTTCTAGTTGATTACTAATATATAAAACATCATCTTCTTCATAATATTTATAATATATTGGATAAATTTTACTTAATAATTCTAAATTAAGATATTTTTCCCCATCACTGACTCTTAATGGAATATTTATTTTATCCAAATTTTTAGAAACATAATCTGTTAACTCTTGTGTTTCTAATTCAAAATCTAATTGATCTAACTTTATATATACTCTAGCTCCACTATTAGATAATTCCAAAGTTTCATCAATATATTCTTTTGCAAGTTCAAATGGAATAAATAATCCATCTTCATTATAAAAATCATAACTATAATTATATTCATTATTAATAATCAAATTACTCTCTGTTTTTTTATTTTTAAGTATTTGAAAAATTTCATTATAATCATTATTTTTTTCAATATAAAAATATCCTAATATAGATAATCCCATAATTAATACAATTATCACAAATATCAACACCTTTTTCATTTTACCACTCCTAGTATATGGCTAATCCAATTAATGCAGAACTAAATATCGCAATAATTGGATGAACTTTAAATTTTGTAACTGAAATTACAACTAAACATATGATTAAAATATCTTTATAATCACTAATAGTTTTCATTCCTAATTTATATGTAACCGTTAATATCATACCAATAATTGCTGGTTTTAATCCCAATAAAATTGATTCAATAATTTTAGAATCTCTAAATTTTAAAAAATAATGTGCTACTATAATTACAAGAATAAATGAAACAATGACAACTGCTATAGTCGCAACTATTGCACCAGAAAATCCCATTATTTTATACCCCACATATGTTGATGCATTAATTCCAACTGGACCAGGAGTAATTTGTGATAATGCCAATACATCAAGAAATTCATCAGTTGTTAAATAATTACTATTATGAACAATTTCTCTTTCAATAAGAGATAAAGCAGTATAACCTCCACCATAACTAAAGGCTCCAATTTTCATAAATTTTAAAAATAGATCAATTAATGTATCCATAAACACCTCCTAAAATTCCCGAAATAATTAAAGATATTATTGGATGAATATTAAAGCCGATAATTAAAATAATATTTAAAAAAATTATAAAAAAAGAAAATTTATTTTTATCAAGTGGTCTATATAATTTATATACTGAAAACATCATTATTCCAATAACTGCAGGTCTAACAGCAGAAAAAATTTTAATTAAAAATATACTATTTCTATAAATAATAATAATATTTGCTAAAAAAACTATAATAAGAAATGAAGGTAATACTACTGCAAAACAAATGAAAAAAGCTCCTAATAATCCATACAATTTATATCCAATAAAAGTAGATACATTTACAGCTATAATACCAGGTATTGATTGTGCAACAGCAATATAATCCAAAAATTCTTTTTCAGTTATTAATTTAGCATTATCGACAATTTCCTTTTGGATAACAGGAACCATTGCATATCCCCCACCAATAGTAAAAGCTCCTATTTTAAAAAATATAAAAAACAATTTAATAATTTCTTTCATAATCACCTCATAAACTAATAATTTTAAATATCAAGTAGGAATTCCCAGAAATAATTTTCTAGAAACGTCTTCTCACTTACTAGTGACAGGATTTCTTTCAACTCATTAGCTTAATAAACATATCTGTCAAACAACAAAATAATGGATAAATGTAATTTATCCATTATAATTATATATTTTTTAAATGATTTTTACAAATTAATCGTCTAATAATCCGCCTAATAATCCACCTACACTAGTTGATTTTCCACCTTGATTTGTTCCTACAGCAGATGAAATTCTTTCAGCTAATTTTGAAATTGGTAACGATTGTAAATAAGTAACTCCAGGCCCTTTTAATGTAGCTAAAAATAATCCTTCTTTTCCAAAAAGTGCATTTTTAAATCCACCAATAAATGAAATATCATAATCTACACTACTTTCAAAGCCAACAACACAACCAGTATCTACTCTTAAAACATCGTTTGGTCCTAATTCTTTTTTAATTATTGTTCCACCTGCATGAATAAATGCTAATCCATCACCAGTTAATTTTTGCAAAATAAATCCTTCTCCACCAAAAAAACCTGTTCCAATTTTTTTAGTAAATTCAATACCTATCTCTATTCCATTTGCAGAACATAAATATGAATCTTTTTGACAAATAAACTTTCCACCAAATTCATTTAATTGAATTGGTATTATTTTACCTGGATATGGAGCTGCAAATCCTACATGACTAATTCCACTAGCATTATTTAAAAAAGTAGTAATAAAAAAACTTTCGCCAGTTACCATTCTTTTAAACCCTCCAAATAACCCTCCAGAAGTTTTTGTTTGCATCTCAATACCATCTTCCATAAAAGTCATTGCACCAGCTTCTGCTCTAACACCTTCGCCTGGATCTAACTCAATTTCTACAAGTTGCATATCGTCACCGTGAATCGTATAATCAATTACATCTGCCATAAAGTATCTCCTCCTCTAAAAACAATCAATTCCAGTTTTTATATATTACCCATTTAATTATATCATAATCATTACTTACTTGAATATTTTTCTATAATAGTATATAATATAGAAAAGTGAGTACTTACTTATTGTGAGGTGTGTATGAAAAAATCAGAAAAAACAAAACTTAATATTCTTAATACTGCTATTAAAATTTTTTATGAAAAAGGATATGACGGCACTACTACAAAAGAAATTGCAATTACTTCTAATATTTCAGAAGGAATTATTTTTAAATATTTTAATTCAAAAAAAGAATTATTAACTAAATGTATTTATAAACTTATAGCTGATTTTAGTAATGAAATAATTTATAATCCTTTAGAAAAAATTATAAAAGATAATAGTAATTCTTCTTTTAAAGAAATTTTAAAATTAATTATTTATAATAGAAAAAGACTGTTTGATAAATATTTTAAACATATTGTGATTGTACTTAACGAATCAAAATATCATCCTGAAATTAGAGCAATTCTAATTTCAGAAATTATGCCCAAATTTAATGAAATATCTTCTAATTTAATAAAATTTGGTATAGAAAAAAACGAAATAAGAGATGACATTAACAATATAGTACTAATAAGATGTCTTATATCAAGTGTTTTCACTATGTTTCTTAACTATGAATTAATACCTGAAATATCATCTGGACTTAAAATTAATGAAGAAATTGATTGTTTAATAGATATTTTTTTTAATGGAATAGAAAGACGGTGAAATTTATGAAAAAACTTATTATAATTGTATTATCACTCTTATTACTAACAAGTTGTTCAATTAAAAAAGCAATTGATACCAATATTTATACGGGTTCAGTTGAAGGAAAAGAAATAAATCTTAAAAGTGAAGTAAGTGGAAAAATCGAAGAAATCTATTTTATTGAGGGTCAAAAAATTAATAAACTTGATACTTTAATAAAAATAAACGACACTAATTTGAAACTAAATTTAAAAAAAGTAAAAATTTTAAAAGAAATTTCTGAAATCACATATCAAGATTTATTAAATGGCGTCAACCAATATGATTTAAAAACACAACAAAACGTAATTAACTCAATTAATAATCAATTAAATGAAGCTTCTAATAACCAAATATATTTTAAAAAACAATATGATGATAATAAAAAATTATTTGATTCTGGTTCAATTTCAAAATCAAAACTTGATGAAATTAAATTATATTTAGATAATGCAAATAGCAAAATTGAATTGCTTAAACAAGAAAAAAATGCAGCTATTAATAATTATAATAAACTCGAAACTTTAATAACTAACGAAACAATAGATAAAGCTAAAAAAGAAATTGAATTAAGAGAATTAGATATTACAGATATTGAAAATAATATTAAAAAAACAATTATTACTTCCCCAATTGATGGTATTATTCAAAATATTAATTATGCTCAAGGTGAAATCATTAATCAAAATTCATCTCTTATAACAATTATTAATCAAGATAACCTTTTTTTAAATATCTACGTTGCTCAAAAATACTTAAAAGATATTTCTATAGGACAAAAAGTTTATTTTGAAGACGAATTTATTAATAGTCAAACATATGGTCTAATAAGTTTTATTTCAGATAAAGCAGAATTTACACCGAAAAATGTAGAATCTAAAGAAAATAAGCAAGAAATGATTTTTAAAATCAAAATAGATATTATTAATCCTCAAAATATTAAACCTGGTATGTATATAACTGCAAATTTAAATGGTGATTATAATGAATAACATAGTTACTTTAAAAAAACTAACGAAAAGTTTTGATAATTTTATTGCAGTTGACAATATTTCACTCGATATAAAAAAGGGAACAATTTTCGGATTATTAGGTCCTAATGGTGCCGGAAAGTCAACAACAATCAGAATGATTATTGGTGTTTTACAACCAACAACTGGAACTGCAATCGTTAATGGAATTGATGTAATAAAAAATCCCGAATCAATAAAAAAAGAAATAGGTTATATGTCACAAAAATTTGGTTTATACGAAGATTTAACAGTGATTGAAAATCTACAATTTTATGCAAGCATTTATGGAATTAAAGGTAATAAAAAAACAGAACGAATCAAACAATTAATTGAAATGGCTAATCTTACAGAAAAAGAAAAAACTTTAGTAAAACATCTTTCTGGAGGTTGGAAACAAAGATTAGCTTTAAGTTGTTCATTAATTCATAAACCTAAAATTTTAATATTAGATGAACCAACTGCTGGTGTTGATCCTGTTTCAAGAAGAATTTTTTGGAAAATAATTTTTGAACTTGCTACACAAAACATTTCTATTATTGTAACAACTCATTATATGGATGAAGCCGAAAGTTGCGATGAAGTTGCATTTATTTTTGATGGGAAAATTTTAGTTAAAGATACACCTTCAAATTTAATAAAAGATGAAAATGCACACAATTTAGAAGATGTATTTATAAAGTATGTTGAAAAACAAACTGGAGAAAAAGTTTCAACTTCTTTTCATAAACTTAAATTTTTACAAGCTGGTGATGCGAATGGATATTAATCGATTATATGCTATAATAAAAAAAGAATTTATCCATATTTTTAGAGATAAGATTAGCTTTGGTATTGTTATTGCTTTACCAATTATCTATAGTTTACTATTTGGATATGCAATACAAACTGAAGTTGACAATATTAAAATTGCAGTACTTGATAATGATAAAACTTATCAAAGTCGTCAATATATTTCTTCTTTTGAATCTTCAAATTATTTTTTAGTTACTAATTATGTAAATAGTATAAATGAAATTGAGAAATTAATTGATAATGGTACCGTAAAAGCTGCTTTAATAATTGATTCTAATTACTCCAAAAACATCCAAAGAAACATTGAAAATAACAGTTTGCTAATTATAGATGGTTCTGACCCAACTGTAGCAACTACTGCACTTCAAAGTGGGATTTTAGTATCAAATTTTCATGAAATGAATTTAAAAAATTCTATAGATATTAGTGATTTTGGTATTAATACTAAAGTCTGGTATAATCCAAATTTAAAGAGTACCAAATTTATTCTTCCTGGATTAATTGCAATAGTTATGCAAAACATTACAGTTCTTCTTACTGCTTTTTCTTTAGTTAGAGAAAAAGAAAAAGGTAATCTCGAATTATTAATAGTTAGTCCAATTAAACCTGCTGAACTAATTCTCGGAAAAATGACACCATATATTTTTATAGGTTTTTTTGACTTTTTATTAACTCTTTATTTTGGTACTATATATTTTAATGTAAAAATAGTTGGAAGCAGTCTTCTATTAATAGGACTTGGTTCTATATTTGTTATTTGCGCTTTAGCTATGGGTATGTTAATATCTACCGTAGCTGATAATCAATTACAAGCTATGCAATTAAGTTTTGTTACAATATTGCCTAGTATCTTATTAAGTGGTTTTATGTTTCCGATTGAAGCAATGCCTATATTTATACAATGGTTAAGTAAATTAATCCCTGTAACCTATTTTATTACTATTAGTAGAGGTATTATTTTAAAAGGAAATACAATAAGTTATCTTTTAAAAGAAACAATAATTTTAATAATATTTACTATTATACTCTTAGGTTTTGCAATAAAAAAATTCCACAAAACTTTAGATTAATTCTTATTGAAATAACGCTTTACTTTCAGCTATTTTGTGATAATATATATATGTTATTAAGGAGTGATTATTATGGAGAAAACATTACTAACTACAAGTGCAGTAGAAAAATTAGAAAGAAAATTAGATCAATTAGTATTAGTAGATAGAAAGCGTATTGCACAAGAAATTAAAACAGCTAGAGGCTTTGGTGACTTATCTGAAAATGCTGAATATCATGCAGCAAGAGAAATGCAAGCACAAAATGAAGGCGAAATTTTAGAATTAAAAAATCTTTTAAGTAATTATGAACTTATTGTAGAATCAAATGATTCAACAAAAATTCATATAAATTCAAAAATTAAAATTGAATACTTAGATACTAATGAAACATCAAATATCATTATTGTTCCAAGTGTTGAAGCAGACCCATTTGAAGGAAGAATATCAAATATAGCTCCAATTGGAAAGTCTTTATTGGGACATACGAAAAATGAAATTGTTCCTGTTGAAATACCAAATGGTATACTTAATATTAAAATTTTAGAAATTAATTAAAATCCTTAAATGGATTTTTTTTAAAGGAGGGATTATTATTAAAGTAAAGATTATTTATAACCCTAGTGCTGGTAGGAATAAAGGTATTAAAGATATTAAAATTCTTAGTGATGAGCTTCTAAATTCTGGTCATATTGTTAAACGAGTTGCAACAAAAAAAGAAAATGATGCGGGTGAAGAAACATTAAAAGCAATAAAAAATAATTTTGATTTAATAATCATTGCAGGTGGAGATGGTACAATAAATGAAGCAGCTTCTACATTAGCTAGTGAAAATTCAAATATTCCTTTAGGTATTTTTCAATTTGGTTCCGTTAATGATTTTGCAACATATTTAAAAATTACAAATAATCCTTATGAGTATATTGATTTAGTGAATAGAATGAATACAATAAAAATTGATTTAGGAAAAATAGGAAATAAATATTTTATTAATGTTGCAGCTGGTGGTCTTTTCACTAATATTGCACACGATACGCCACGAGAAATGAAAGCTATACTTGGTAAAAATGCATATTACCTTCATAGTATTAAAGATCTAACTGATAAAGGTATTTATGCTTCAAATTTAACTTTTATAACTAATGATATGGAAATTACAGATAACTTCTATTTCTTTCTTGTTAGTAATTCGCCATCAATTGGTGGCTTTAACAAACTAGCTCCAACTGCTGAAATTCAAGATGGATTATTAGATTGCGTCTTTATAAAGAAAGCAAACTTCATCAATAAAATCGAATTATTTATTCAAATTTTAAGTGGTAAACATATTGAAAATGAAAATGTTTTATATTTTAAAACAAAAAAAATAAAAATAATTAATAATTCAAAAAACGAGTTTGAATATGATATAGATGGTGAATTAGGCGGTCATTTACCAATTGAAATTGAAGTTGCATCATCAATAATTAATATTTTAATATAAAACAAAAAACATCTAGTAGATGTTTTTTTTTGCTATAATATATATATAAAAGACCTGCAAAACTTATGCTCATCAGTGAAACTCCTAGATCACAAGAAGATCTAACTGGAAAACTCTATGTTGGAAAATCAGGAAAATTATAAAAACTTTAGAATGAAAACATTGAAAAAAACTGTAAAAGATGTTATGATGACAACCGTGAACTTTAAAACATAAATAATATACTAGCAAATTAAGAACTTATTTTTTATAAGTTTTTAATGATAAAGAGAGGTAATAAAAATGATGAAACTAGATAAACTATCTTATTCATTTCCCGAAAAAGATCTATATGATAAAATATCATTTACATTAGAAAATGATCAACATTGTGCTTTTATAGGCACAAGTGGGAGTGGAAAAAGTACTTTAATAGATATAATTATGAATCCTGATGACTATATGTACGAGGGAAAATTAGAGATGGCTCCAAATTGGAGAATTGGATATGTAAGTCAGTTTCCTGAGTTAGATACCGCAAAAGAAGCTACGGTTTTTGAATATATTGCTGGAAATTTTATTAATCTAGAAAAAAAAATAGCATCTATATGTACTGAAATGGAAACTTCTTCAGATATTGATAATTTATTAGAAAAATATCAAATTGCTTTAGATTTATTTGATACAATTAATGGTGATAACTATAAAAATAATATTAATAAAAAATTAAACCTTATTAATTTAGGAAAACATAAAGATTTAATGGTATCCGAACTAAGTGGTGGAGAATTTAAACTTATTCAAGTATTAAAAGAAATGCTTAATAAACCTAATATAATGATAATGGATGAACCTGATGTATTTCTAGATTTTGGAAACCTAGATTCTCTTAAGGAACTAATTAATTCATATAAAGGGATTATATTAGTGATTACTCATAATAGATATTTACTGAATCATTGTTTTGATAAAATTATTCATCTTGAAAATATGCAATTACAAGAATTTGAAGGAAGTTATATTGATTATAATTTCTCATTACTTGAAAATAAAATTGAATTGCAAGAATTAGCTCTTACTGATACTGAACAAATTGAAAGAAATGATGCAATAATAAATAGATTAAGAAAAGTTTCAGTTTATAATTCCGATCCATCTAGAGGAAAATATTTAAAAGCTAGAGTTAAATTTCAAGAAAGATTACACTCAAATAGAATCAAAATGCCCTTTGTAGATATTAAAGAACCAATTATTAATCTAGTTACTGATAATGAAATAGAAAAAACAGTTGCTTTAAAAGTTAATAATTATAATGCTTCTTTTGATGAAATCCTCTTAGAAAATGTTAATTTTGAAATTAAATCTACAGACAAAGTAGCTATAATTGGTTCAAATGGTACTGGAAAAACTACTTTAATGAGAGAAATATTTAAAAATAATAATGATTCTATTGAAATAAATAAAGATATAGAAATGGCTTATTTATCTCAACTTCAAGGTGAAATATTAAATGAAGAAAATACAATAACAGATGAATTTTTCAGTATAGGGTTTAAAACTTATACTCAAGTGATTGAGTACATTGCAAACTACGGATTTAGCGAAGAAACTATTGATCAAAAAATAAGTTTTTTATCTGGCGGAGAAAAAAATATACTTCAATTAGCTAAAGTTTCAGCTACTAAAGCAAATATGTTACTTCTAGATGAACCAACAAGTCATTTAGATACCTATTCCCAAATAGCACTAGAAAAAGCTATTAATAACTATAATGGAGCTATAATAATGATTTCTCATGACTTCTACTCTATTGTTAATTGTATGGATTATGTTCTAATTTTAGAAAATAAAACTCTTCGAAAAATAAGTATAAAAGAATTCACAAAAATAGTTTATAATAATCATTTTTCTAAAAACTATTTAGAACTTGAAAAAAGGAAAAAATCATTTGAAATTAAAATAGAATTAGCTTTAAAAAAAGCTAATTTTGAAGATGCACAAATTTACGCTAGAAAACTAGGGAAAGTAATTAAACAACTTAAAATATAACTTAAAATAAATAAAATTTCTTAAACTTTTCATCATTTAAGAAATTTTTTTCGAATATTTTTGTTTTATTTATCTATTACTATTACCTTCTATATATTGTAACTGATTCTCTAAAGAACCTTCCCATTGAATTCACATAATTAATATCCAACTCTTTTATATAACTACTAGAAGTTTCTAAATTATTAACTAAGCACTAACTTTTTCTTCAAGTAAATATCCACTAACAAGATACCAAAAAATTACTATTATTAATACTTTAAATAAAGACATTAATAATATTTCTGTAACAATTCCTTCAGGATTAATACTAAAATTACTTAACGCTCCACCAATAAATGAATTTACTTTTGAAACAAGAATAAATACAATAAATGATAAAATCATTTTTATTTTAACATTATAAAATAATGTCTTTACTAATATCATAGAAAGATATATTGAAACTAATAACAAACTATAACTAACAAGTATTGATGATAACAACACTTGCATCATCTCAGGTATATTAAAACCTGTTACTCTAACATAATCAATAGATTGTCTTACGATTTCAATATCATTCAACTTAAAATTTATAAGCATTATTGTTGAAAATGTTATCAACAATAAAAATATATCAATAAATACTCCAATAAAATTTGCTCCTAAAATTTCATAACCATTTAATGGTGTTAAAAAAGTAAATTGCCCTTCTTCAGTAAATAATAATCTACTCATTTTTCTAACATGAGTTACAAATAAAAAGATTATGCTTATAAAAAATAAAACCATGTTATATCCAATTAAACTAAGTATCTGAGTTTCAGGATCTACTCCTCTAAAATATATACTAACATTACTAAACAACAATATTACTAAACCGATTGTTACAAACATCCATTTTCTTTTCCACTCATATTTAATTAAATTAAGCATTTATAAACACCTCTTTATAAATATCAATTATTGACATTCCTTTATCTTCTCTAATTTTCTCAACATTTTCATTAAGTACTATTTTTCCTTTTTTTAACATTATTACTTCATCTAGCATTGGCTCAATATCATCAATTAAATGACTTGCGATTATCATAGTATTATTATCATTAGCAGATTCAATTATTAATTTTTTAATTTCTTCTTTTGCAATAATATCTATTCCATTAAAAGGTTCATCAAACATAATTAATTTTGCATTTCTAGAAATTGTAAGAACTATCTTAAATTTTTCTCTCATACCTGTTGATAATGCTTTAATTTTTAAATTACCTTCAATTTCTAATCTATTTAATAATACTCTACATTTTTCTATATCAAAATCATTATAAAAATCATTATAATAATTTATTGCATCTTCTACTTTCATCCACTTAGGAAAAAAATTTGAAGTAGGCATAAAAGCCACAATATTCTTTGTTTGCTTTCCAAGATCTATATTATTTATTACTATATTACCAGTAGTATTTTTAATTAAATTAGCAACTATTCTCATAATTGTAGTTTTACCACTCCCATTTGGACCTAACAATCCATATATTTTACCTTTTTCAAATTCTAAATTAATATCTTCTAAAACTTGTTTCG
>JAYEHA010000299.1:0-2215 GCA_034659335.1 Bacillota bacterium | reverse complement strand
ATACTATTCATAGAATGATAGAAATTATTAATTGCAATTATAAGTTAGAAAATGTTAATAATTCTGTAGAAAATTTAATAATTAAGCATAATATAAAAGTAAATTTACTTTTAACTAATAAATTTACTGGTAAAACTAAAACTATTATTTTCAATATTAATGAGGGGTATTTAAATGAATAATAAAGGGAGTTTAACTTTAGAAGCCTTAATAAGTGTTTTTTTTACTTCATTATTATTTTTAATGTGTATTATGATGATCAATACTTTTTTTATTAATGAAGTTATTAATCAAGGGCTTTATCAAACAGCTATTGAAATGAGTAGTAATAATATCACTACTCAATATGGTAATAATATTATTAATGCTCAAGATAAAGCTATTGAAATTTTTGTAAATGAAAAAATTAAAGATAATTTAAAATATAATATATTGAATTATGTAGATAATAGTAAAATTAATTCAAAATATAATTTATCTGAAAAAGAAGGATATTTAGGAATATCATATTCATATAAAGTATTAAATAAATTTTTAAATGTTCATAAGAAAATTAGTTATAAATCCTTTCTTCATAAAACTATTAAGGTAAAAGATATTAGTAATGTTACTGTTTATATTACTGATACTGGAAGTAAATACCATAAAGGTGGTTGTTTTTATTTAAGAAGAAGTAAACATCCAATTAGTCTTTCTGAAGCAATTAAAAAGGGTTATACGCCTTGTTCAAAATGTTATAATAATAAAAAAGTAAGTAATTAATTAATGCAATTGTTATTTTCTATAAGATTTAATTAAAAATTTGTATTTATTTACACTAAAATTATTAGTAAAATGTTGTATAATCAAGATATAATAAATATATGGAGGTATAATAATGTCAAATGTTAGACTAGAAAAAATTAAAAAAGTTTATCCAAATGGGTTTGAAGCAATTGAAAGTATTGATTTAGATATTATTGATAAAGAGTTTATGGTATTAGTTGGACCGTCTGGATGCGGAAAAACTACTACTTTAAGAATGATTGCTGGTTTAGAAGAAATCACAAGTGGCGAAATGTATATTGGTGATACATTAGTTAATGATGTTGCTCCTAAAGATAGAGATATTGCTATGGTATTTCAAAATTATGCATTATATCCACATATGACAGTATTTGAAAATATGGCATTTGGTTTAAAATTAAGAAAATTTCCGAAAAAAGAAATTAATGAAAGAGTTAACAATGCAGCAACAGTTTTAGGCATTGATCCATTATTAGATAGAAAACCAAAGCAATTATCAGGTGGACAACGTCAAAGAGTTGCACTAGGTAGAGCTATTGTAAGAAATCCAAAAGTATTTTTAATGGATGAGCCATTAAGTAATTTAGATGCAAAATTAAGAGTTGAAATGAGAGCTGAATTAAGTAAATTACATTATGAATTAGATACTACTTTTGTTTATGTAACGCATGATCAAACTGAAGCTATGACAATGGGTACTAGAATTTGTATAATGTATGATGGTTTTATTCAACAAGTAGATGATCCACAAACTATTTATGATCAACCTTCAAATGTTTTTGTTGCTGAATTTATCGGTTCGCCACAAATGAATATGATGAATACAGAAATAATTGAAGAAAATAATAAAGTTTATGCAAAAGTATATGGTCGTATGTTAGAACTTGATGAAAAAAAATCAAAAAAAGTTAAGGAATTAGGATATATCGGAAAAGAACTGATTCTTGGTGCTAGACCAGAACATGCAATTTTAAATGAAGATGGAATTATAGCTAAAGTTGAAGTAACTGAATTATTAGGTTCTGAGACATATGTTTATTCTAAAGTTGATGACAAGTCATTTGTTCTAAGAATAGACCCTGATGTGAAAATTGAAGTTGGTCAAGAAATTTCATTTAAATTTAGAAGTGAAAAAGTACATCTTTTTGATAAAGAAACTAAATTAAACATTTGTAAATAGGTGATATTATGAATTTGTCTCAAATAAAAAATGTGTTTTCTAAAATTGTATCATTTGTTGATGTTGATTTAATTCTTACTGATTTAGATGGAATAATTATTGATAGTAATAGAATTTCTTTAAATGGAAAAGAAGTTTTAATTCCAGAGTTTAATAATAATCAAGAAGTATTTGAAAAATCAGGCTTTTATTTTATTTTTATTAAACAATATAATTCGCCAAAGTTTTTAATTGGTATTAAAGATAATA
>JAYEHA010000298.1:0-2215 GCA_034659335.1 Bacillota bacterium | reverse complement strand
GAAAAGAATTATCTTTAGAGAAAACTCATTATAATGATGCAATTGCAATTACTAATGTTAATAATAGTTATAACGATGAAACTAATTCAATTTTTAAGATAAAACAGTTTAGAAAAAAGAAACGCTCACTACATGAAGCGACTGCTAGAAAAGGACGTAAAACCAAGAACACAACTCAAAAGAGAAACTCTAAAAATACTAAAGAGGTAAACCATAAAAAATATGGTACTTTCTATCTTAATGATAAAGTAGAATTATTTGGTAAAGTTGGCTTCGTTAGTGGATTTACAGGTTCAGGGGTTTATGTAAAAGATATTACTGGTAATTATATTACAATTCTGAATAAATCGTATAAACAGGTAGGTCTAAAATACGTAAAACAAATACGCCATAACAATAACTGGCAATTCATCCCCCACCTAAGCCTATCGGCTTTGAGGAAGGGGACTTCTTGCCAGAAACCCTGTTAAACTGAAATCAGAATATGGACGTGGATTTAGTGAAAGGAATTTAGCTAATATGATTAAATTTTACAATGTGTTCGATGACGAAAACATTTTGCAGACACTGTCTGCAAAATTGAGTTGGTCACATTTTGTTGAGTTAATTAGAATTGATGATCAACTAAAAATGGATTTTTATGTTGCAATGACTAAGAATGAAAGATGGAGTGTAAGAGTATTAAAAGAGCGTGTTAGTTCTATGTTATATGAAAGAACAGCGTTATCAAAAAAACCGGAAGAAACGATTGAAAATGATATAAAGAAATTGAGTACTTCAGGAGAAATGTCGACAGAGGTATTTTTAAGAGATCCATATATATTAGATTTTTTAGAACTCCAAGATACATATAGTGAAAAAGATTTAGAAAATACGATTTTAGCTGAACTTGAAAGTTTTATGTTTGAATTTGGAAGAATTTAGACCTGAATATAAAGGTCAAGTAGAATTATATTTAAGGTGGTTGGATAAAAACGAAAGAAATGAGGGAGAAGAATCCCCAATAGGCATAATCCTATGTGCAGAGAAATCACAAGAAACTTCATAGAGCAATAGAACGGGCAAAATCAAGATTAGTTGAAGAATAATGGAAAATTAACTTCGGCTAACACACTGTTTACAACATCCGGATAATTTGGCGGTTCGTACTTCCGTTTTATTCACAATATGTAATATTTATAAACAGTATAGTGGAAAAGGGACGTCCGCGACGTTATGTGAAACTATTTCCAACAGTATAAGCGGATTGAGTAGATATTTAATAGTTAAGGGGATGTATTTATGCATATTATTTGGGCTTTATTAATGATACTTATAGGGTTGTTTATGTTGGTTTGCGGATTAAGGAAAAGTAACTTTATAATATACAGATTTTTAGTGTCTAAATCGAGCATGCTTTGGGGAGATAATGTTCACAAGTTTTATGTTGCATCGGGTATTCTTATAATTATTATGGGGATATTAATGGGAATAGGAGTGTTTTAGATTTTCGTAGAATATTTAATTAAGGAATGAAATCCAAAGAAGTTAGCTATAAAAGTCTGTAAGGTATGCACGGTTAGATATTATGGCGAAGATGTTTATTTTAAATGTAAGTTAGTTACTTTAGATTTGATTCATCAAATGTGGTTTATAGTGATGCAGCAATTAATTTAAAGGAGTAATGATGAGCAATAAAAAATATGAAGTTATAGAAGAAATTGCAAAATTAAGTGAGAATAAAAAATGGAATTTAGAAATAAATTTAATTAGGTGGTCTGGAAATGAAACAAAATATGATTTCAGAACATTTAATGATGATAAAACAAAAATAGGTAAAGGTATTGCATTAACCAAGAATGAGATGAATAAACTTAGAGATATTTTAAATAATATTGATTTGGAGAATAACGCATGATTATTTCTGAAAACAAGGAAATATATGAAATCTTTGAAGAGATGGAAATAAATGATGAAATTTATATTGTAACTAATAATTTTACAATTTATTCGTTTTTTAGTTTGTATGGAAAGTTTAATTCATTTAAAAGGATACGAATTTTAGTTAATGGTAATTATGAATATGTTGATGAAAATATTAGTAATGATTTGATGATTAAACAACGCGGTATTACACAAATGTTTATTAATTACTTACATGAAAGAGGTTATATTAAAAAAACTGAAAAAATTAACGGGTCAATAGTAATTTCAAATCGATTTGTAGTAATTAATA
>JAYEHA010000297.1:0-11213 GCA_034659335.1 Bacillota bacterium | reverse complement strand
ATAATAACTCCTTTTTTTTAATGTTATTTATTAGTTGTACAGATAATGAAGTGGATGAAAATAAAGATATAAAAGAAGAAGTTGTTATTAGTGAAGAAGTTGATGATTCTATATATCATATATATATTGATGCAGACTGGGATACTGAAGTTGGCTCAAGTGAATCTATTGAAATGGGTATAAATACCGCTTTATTAGAATCAAATTATCAATTAGATGGGAAAAAAGTAAAGATAATTCGCGTTAATCATAAAGCAAACCCTAATATTCATTTGCATAATTTAAAAAATACAATTATGAAAGATGATAAAACTTTAGTAGTATATTCTGGACTACATTCGCCACCATTATTTAAAAATCTTAATTTTATAAACGAAAATAATATTTTAACTCTTGATGCATGGGCAGCTGGGGGTGGAATTACAAGAAGTGGTCCTCCTAATTGGATATTTAGGCTTTCAGTTGATGATAAATATGCTGGAAGGATAATGTTTGACTATGGCATAGAAAAGAAAGAAATAGAAAAATTTGCTATATGTGCAGTAGATGATGAATGGGGACGGTGGAATGTTGAAAATATAATAAATAGGTCTAAAGAATTGAAATTAGAAACACCTAAGATATATTGGTTACCATTAAATATGTCTTTATTAGATGCAAAAGTTATATTAAGGGATATTGGGAATGAAGACATTGATGGAATTATAATGATTGCTCATCCAAGTGAAGCTATTAGTGTAGTTAGAGCTATGGTTGAAATAGAAGATGAATATAAATTACCTATAATAAGTCATTGGAGTGTTACAGGGTCAAATTTCACATCTTGTATTACAGCTTCTAAAGATAATGAAAAGTATTTTGATATAGCAAAAGTTGATTTGAGTTTTATTCAACCGGCATTTATATTTAATAAAAATAATTCAATTGTAAATCAAGAGATTATTAATAATGTAAAAAAATTATATCCTGAAATTAATGAATATGATGATATTCAACCGCCTGCTGGATTTGTAAATGCATACGATTTAACATTAATATTAATAGAAGCATCAAAGCAAGCAAAATTAACTGGGAATGTAGAAATAGATAAAATAAGGATTCATGAAGCGCTTGAAAATTTAAAAAATCCTGTTACTGGATTAATAAAAACTTATGATATACCATTTAGTAAATATTCAAAAGATAATTATGATGCACATGAAGCTTTAAATGTGAATGATTTTATGATGGCTAAATTTAATGAATATGGGAAAGTTGTTGAAATAGAAGGGAATTGAGGTGTGTTGTGAAAATAGTTTCGGTAAAGTCTTTTTTCGCTTTATATATTATTATTACACTTACTATTTTATCAACGGTGTTGATGTTTACAGTTTTATTTGTATATAATAATTCAATTGATACAATAATTGAAAATAGTGTATATGAAAAATTAAAGACTATTTCTTTTTCTAATGCTAATTATATAGAAGATCGTAAATTGATGTTAAAAGATGTAGCGTCAAATCGTTTTGTAATTAATGGATTAATTGATGAAAGTCGTTATTTTACAACTACTGTTAATTATTTAGAAAATGTTAAATTTCTTAATCAAAAGTATTCGATGACTTTATTAAATTTCAAAGGTGATGTGTTGACAATTGCAGGTGAGTTGCTTCCATTATCTTCAATGGACGATATAAACAAAGTTCTAGATGGCTCTATTGATAGCTTAGTAGATTCAGTTATTATTAATGAAATTTCATATATTAGGATATATGCACCAGTAAAAAGGTATGAAAGTATTCAAGGTGTTTTAATGGTTGCCATTCCTGTTGATAGAGATGTTTTTTTTAGGAGTATGAGTTTAAATTCAAGTCCTGATTTAGCATATATTAAGGATAAAGATGGTGATATTTTTATAACATCAAGTACCAATACAGACGAGTTTCTAAAAAATAATAGTAATGAAAAAGATTTTATATATAGTAAAAAAATTGATAATACTGATTTAACATTATTTTATAAGATGAATACAGATGATATTATTGTAATAAGAAATAGACTAATTAAAGCATCTATTGCTTCAAGTCTAATAGTTTTAATTATAGTTATTTATACTAATTTATTATTAGGGAATTACTTTTTTGTTAAACCATTATCCAAGCTTCAAAAAAATACTTTGAATTTATTAAATGGTAAAAAATATGGTAAATTAAAGATAAACACAGTCATTAGTGAAATTGATTTTCTTGATACTACTTTAGGAGAGGTTTCTAAAAAAATGATAGAGGATCATAAAGAAATTTTAAATAATATTGAAACTCTAAAAAAGGCACAAAATAAAATAATTGAAAGTGAAAAAATAGCTGGATTATCGAACTTAGTTGCAGGCATTGCTCATGAAGTTAATACCCCTTTAGGAGTAAGTGTTACAGCTAATTCCTATATAGTTGATAATACAAAAAAAATTAATGAAAAACTTGAAAATGGAGAATTAACCAAATTAGATTTTGAAAAGTATTTAAATATAGTTTTTGATTCTTCTAATATGGTATTAAGCAATTTAGATAGAGCTGCTAAATTGATTAATGATTTTAAATCAATATCAGTTACTCAGACGAATAGTATAGTAGAAAAATTTAATTTTAGAGAATATTTAAATAAAATTATTAATGTAATAAGACCGATTTATAAAAAGAAAGTTTCAGAAATAATGATTGAGTGTGATGAGAATATTGAAATAGTAAAAAATGAAGGTGTATTTTCTCAAATAATTACAAATCTTGTTAGCAATTCAATAATTCATGGAATGAAGGACAAAGAAGAAGGAATAATAAAAATTTCAATGTTTGAAAATGAAAAAGAGTATAAATTTGTATATTCAGATAATGGTTATGGTATTTCTGATGAATCAAAGAAAAAAATATTTGAACCTTTTTTTACAACAAATCGTTCAGAGGGTACTGGTCTTGGAATGTATATAGTATATAATTTAGTTCATAAGGAATTAGATGGACATATTGTTGTTAAAAATAATAGCCCAACAGGTACAAAATTTGTTATTACGTGGGCAAAATAAACTGATGATTTTTATTTTTCTGTTATTAGAGTTAAAAATACTTTTCTTTATATTGATGTGCCAAACAATAGCAAAGATAAAACTTTAGAATTAATAGAAATAATAGGATATTAAAAAAACAAAGTTAAAAACTTTGTTTTTTTATTTTAATGTTTCCATATGATTTAAGAGATAATCAAAATCTGAATACATAGGAAAATTTTCTTTTCCAATTAAGAGAGTATCACTTGCTTCACTATATTTCTCCATTTGGATAAGTGTTAAACCTTTATATATATAATATTCAACTGAATCATTATAATTTTGTATACCGTATGTTGTGATTCCCATAGTTAATAATGGGATAATTAAAAATGTAATGATTTTTCTTTTTAAATTAAATTTATAATTTTTAACATGAAGTGCATACGTAATTAATATACCGCCTATAAGACCACCAATATGACCCATATTATCAATATTAGGATGTATAAAACCAAACACTAAATTGATTGCTATTAAAACAAGAAAACTATTTCCATATATTTTTTTATAATTTTCTTTAAAATTAAAATATAAAAAAACATGTGAACCTAAAAGACCAAATACTGCACCTGAAGCACCAGCTGAAATAGAAGAATTAAATAGGAAACTAGCAAGTGAAGAAGTAAAGCCAGCAAAAAAATAAATTATTAAAAATTTATCTTTGCCAAATATTGATTCAATATCTCTTCCTAAAATATATATGGCTAAACAGTTAAATCCTAAATGATAAAAACTTAGATGTAAAAAAATAGGTGTAAAAAATCTAAAATATTCGCCATCAGCAATTAAATAATTTACTTTTGAACCAAAATTTACTACAGTTTTAGTTGAAAATTTTGAATCTACCAAAAACATTATAATAAAAACAATTATATTTATTGATATTAAATATTCAGAAATAGTTAATTCTTTTATCTTTTTAATATAGATCACCTTCTTTATTTAAATATATTTTTTTCGAATTTTTTAGCAGCTGGAGTTGCAGCTATGCCACCTTCTGCAGTTTCTTTTAAATCAGGATGCATTTTTTTCCCGACACGATACATTGCTTCAACAACTTCGTCAAAAGGAATTTTTGTTTCAATGCCAGCTAAAGCCATATCAGCAGAAAGCATGGCATTTGAAACACCTAGTGCATTTCTTTTAGCGCAAGGCAATTCTACTAAACCTGCTACTGGGTCGCATACTAGACCTAAAACGTTTTTTAATGTAAAACTAGCAGCAGAGAGTGCTTGAGAAGGAGTGCCACCTAATAACTCAACTAGTGCTGCTGAAGCCATTGCAGATGCAGTTCCTGTTTCAGCTTGGCAACCACCTTCTGCGCCAGAAACAGTTGCATTTTTAGTAACAATATAACCTATTGCAGATGCAGTGAATAATGCAGTATTTACTCTATCATTTGATATATTAAATCTTTTAGCAGTAGATATAATTGTACCGGGAAGGATGCCAGATGAACCGGCAGTAGGCGCTGCTACTATTTGACCCATTTTTGAGTTTTCTTCCATTACTGATAGTGCATTAATAGCACCAGTGAGAACACTTTTTCCAGAAATTGTATTAAATTTTAATGAATATTCGTGTAATAGTTTTGCTTCTCCACCAATTAATCCAGTAAATGATAACTTAGAGTCTTTTTTACCATTATTTATTGAGTCTTCCATTACTAATCTTGTTTTATTCATTTTATTGAAAATTTCATCTTTAGTTGAATTAAATTTTAGTATTTCACGATTTATCATTACTTCAGATATTGATATTTTTTTTTCGTTACAAATTGAAAGTAATTCTTTTCCTGTTGTAAAATTCATAAAACCTCCTAAAAGAGATACACTTTTTTGATTGAATCTATATTTTTTAATAAATTATCTTTAATTGAATAATCGAATTTTTCATCTAATTCAATAATCATACTAGCGGTATTTGATGATTCGTTTCTTAATACATTCATAGTTGAAATGTTTAAATTTTTTTCAGCTAAAATGGCTGTAACTTTAGAAACAACACCGGGAATATCTTTATGCATTGTGATTATTGTAGGAGCTGTAGCAGAAAAATTAACTTTTAATCCATTTAGTCTATTAATTTCTATAGAGCCACCACCGATTGAAGTACCTTGAATGCTTGTTGTTAAATTATTTTTAGAAGTAATTTCAATTAAAACAGTATTTGGATGAACATCACCCAAATCAGTTTTAATAAATTTATATTCTATTTCTTTTTCTTTTGCAATTTCAAATGAAAATTTAATTCTTTTATCTTTTTCATCAAAACCTAAAATTCCACCTAATAGAGCCTTATCAGTTCCATGGCCTTTATAAGTTTTGGCAAATGAACCATGAAGATAGAAAATTATACTTTTAATGTCATTATCAGCAATTTTATTTGCAATTAATCCGATTTTTGCTGCTCCAGCGGTATGAGAACTTGAAGGTCCAATCATAATTGGGCCTAAACAATCAAATATTGAAATAGCCATAGTCACCTCTTTACTTTATAATAGTTTCTAACGAAAGAGTAATCATATCGTTAAGCGCACGTTCTTTTTGTTCACTAGTAATTGTTTTACCTGTTAAAATTGAATCACTTATTGTTAAAATAGATAGTGCATCTACCTTTAATTGATTAGCTATAGTAAATAATGCAGAAGTTTCCATTTCAATTGCTAATACATTATAGTCTTTCCATGGGTTTGGGAAATCTTTATCAAAAGAATAAAAATTGTCGCTAGTTAAAACAGATCCGCTTTTAAATTCCAAACTCATTTCATCAGCTGCTGTAATTGCATTTTTGAAAAGTTTAAAACTTGGAGTAGGTGCATAGCTATCAAAACCAAATATTTTATTATTTAAATTTGAATTTGATGAAGCACTCATTGGTACTACAATATCCATTATTTCAACATCTTCTTGTATAGAACCAGAAGTACCTATTCTAATAAGTTTTTTTACATCGTAATCGTTTATTAATTCAGTTATATATATACTTATTGAAGGGATCCCCATACCAGTTCCTTGAACAGAAACTTTATGTCCTTTATAAGTACCAGTATAACCAAACATTCCTCTTACATTATTATATTTAATACTATTTTCTAAAAAATTTTCTGCAATATATTTTGCTCTTAATGGATCTCCTGGTAATAAAACTTTATTAGCTATTTCTCCCTTTTTTGCTTCTAAATGAAAACTCATTGTTATCTTCCCCTTTCGTATTATACAAATAACCTTCAATCTTTATTATACCATGAGAATGTGATGTAATCTATTTATTAAAGAATAATATTTCAAAATAAAAAACGCACTAATCAATGATTAGTACGTAACATGCAGTCTTCTGGGGAAAATGACGGTTATTTAGCCACAGAGTTTAATAATTTTTGATATTGAGAAATTTTTCTTCCTACTTTGTTTTTGTGAAAAAGATTTTTTTCACCGGCTTGGTGATATTTCTTTTGTAATTCATTAAAGAATTTAGTAGCTTCCTCAAAGTTACCTTCTGCAATAGTTCTGTTGAAGTCTTTTTCTAAGAACTTAATTTCTTTTTTTCTTTTTGCGTTTGCATCAGTTTTAGTTTGAGTAGTTTTAACTCTCTTTTTAGCTGATTGAATAATCGGCATATTTTTCACCCCCTAGATGATTTAACATATAAATATTAACACGAAAAGTTATAAAAATCAAATGATTTTTAAAATTATTATGTTTATTTTTCTTTTAGTCGCTTAAGTGATAATTATATTATAAAAGATAAAGAAAAGCAATATAAAAAAATAAAAAATATTTTTTTATATTTTTTAATTTTTCATAACTCTTATGTTGTGATATAATAATCGAGAACGAAAATATGGAGGTATATATGAAAAATGATAGACAATCGAGAATACGAAATTTTTCGATAATTGCACATATTGATCATGGGAAGTCAACTTTAGCTGACAGACTAATTCAAATTACGGGGCAATTAACTGAAAGAGAAATGGAAGACCAAATATTAGATACTATGGATTTAGAAAGAGAACGCGGAATAACAATAAAATTACAAACTACAAGATTAAAATATATTGCAAAAGATGGCATTGAATATACTTTAAATTTAATTGATACACCTGGACATGTAGATTTTACGTATGAAGTTTCAAGAAGTTTAGCAGCTTGTGAAGGTGCTGTTTTAGTTGTCGATGCGGCACAAGGTGTTGAAGCTCAAACTATGGCAAATGTTCATCTTGCTGATGAAGTGGGATTAGAAATAGTTCCAGTACTTAACAAAATTGATTTGCCTAGTGCTAGACCTGATGAAATAATAAAAGAAATTGAAGATGATTTAGCAATTCTTGCAGAAGATGCACCTAGAATTTCTGCTAAAGATGGTATAAATATTGAAGCTGTATTAGAGGCAATTGTTGAAAAAGTTCCAGCGCCAAATGGAGATGAAACTAAATCGTTTAAAGCTTTGATATTTGACTCAGTTTATAATTCGTATACTGGTGCAATAGCATATATAAGAGTGTTTGATGGGCAAGTAAAAAAAGGCGATGTAATTAAAATGATGGCAAGTGGAACGGAATATGAAGTTACTGAAGTAGGAATTCATAATCCGAAGCAGTATAAAACGGATGTTTTAAGAGCCGGTGATGTAGGTTATATTACTGCAAGCATTAAAAATGTAAAAGATTGTAGAGTAGGTGACACATTAACTAGTGCTAATAATCCTACTAAAGAGGCTCTGCCAGGGTATAAAAGGGTTACACCAATGGTGTTTTGTGGTATATATCCATTAGGAGATCAAAAGGTTGATGATATTAGAGATGCTTTAGAAAGGTTGCAACTTAATGATGGAGCTTTAGTTTATGAGGCGGAGACATCAGTAGCTTTAGGGTATGGATTTAGATGTGGATTTTTAGGCTTATTACATTTAGAGATAATTCAAGAAAGAATGATTAGAGAATTTGATTTAGATATTATTTCAACTGCTCCTAGTGTTATATATAATGTAATCCTTAATAGTGGTGAAAAAATTAAAGTGCAAAATCCGTCAAATCTACCAGATTTAACTTATATTGACTATATGGAAGAACCAATTGTAAGAGCCGATATTATGGTGTTAAAAGAATATGTAGGAAATGTAATGGCACTTTGTGAAGAACGTCGTGGTACGATGTTAGATATGAACTATCTAGATGAGAAAAAAATGATGCTCAATTATGAATTGCCGTTAAATGAAGTTATATATGATTTTTTTGATACATTAAAATCAATTACTAAAGGGTACGGTTCTTTAGATTATGAACTTATTGAATATAGAAAATCAGATTTAGTTAAATTAGATGTTTTAATTAATAAAGAAAGAATTGATGCATTTTCAATGATACTTCATAAATCAAGTGCAGTTTATAGAGGGAGAAGGATATGTAAAAAATTACAACAAACAATTCCTAAGCATATGTTTGCAATTCCAATTCAAGCTGCGATTGGAAGCGATGTTATTGCAAGAGAAAATGTAAAAGCTATGAGAAAAGATGTTACATCAAAATGTTATGGTGGAGATATAACTCGTAAAAAGAAATTGCTTGAAAAACAGAAAAAAGGGAAGAAAAGAATGCAGAAGTTTGGGAAAGTAGATGTTCCTCAAAAAGCATTTTTAGAAGTGCTTAAATATGATGATGAAAGCAAATAATGAAGAAATAGGAATTTATATTCATATACCATTTTGTATATCAAAGTGTATTTATTGTGACTTTGTGTCTGTATCTAATACAACACTTATTGAAAAATATTTTTCTTATTTATTAAAAGAAATTGAGATGTATAAAGAAAAAATAAAAGGAAGTAAAATCTTAACGATTTATTTAGGTGGAGGAACGCCTTCATTTGTCCATGAAAAAAATATTGTAAAAATCATCAATAAAATTAAACAATATAATGATTTAAGAGATGTTGTAGAATTTACAATTGAAGTTAATCCTGGAACTGTAAGTAAAGAAAAGTTTGAGGTTTATAAATCAATTGGAATTAATAGAATTAGTATGGGACTTCAAAGTACCGATGATTTAATTTTAAAGATGTTAGGAAGAGCTCATAGTTATAAAGAGTTTTTAGAAAGTTATAAATTAGCGAGAGAAGCTGGTTTCGATAATATTTCTGTTGATTTAATGTTTGGACTACCTAATCAGTCGGTAGATGATTTTAATGAATCTATTGATAAAGTAGTTGAACTTGATCCAGAGCATATTTCGGCATACAGTTTAAAGGTAGAAAAAAATACAAAACTTTATACGATGATTGAAAATGGAAAATTGATTTTACCTGACGAAGAAATTGATAGAATAATGTACAATAATTTAATTGATAAAGCTGAAAAGAATGGCTATTATTTATATGAAATTTCGAATTTTTCAAAACTTGGATTAAAATCAATTCATAATACACTTTATTGGAAAAGAACTCAATATATAGGATTAGGACTTTCAGCACATGGTTTTCTTGATGATGTTAGATATGGAAATGAGATAACTTTTTTAAATTATTTTGATAAACTTGATAAACTTGAAAAACCGATTAAAGATTTTGATAAAATTGATTTTGAAGATAGTTTATTTGAAGAAATAATGCTTGGTTTGCGATTGACCAAAGGAATTAATTATAAAAAAATTGATGAAAAATATAAAATTAATTTTATTAAAAAATATAAAAATGAAATTATTGAATTGAAAAATGAAGAAATGATTGAAATTAATGGAGATTATTTATCAATAACCAAAAAAGGAATGAGTATTAGCAATAGTATTATTGTTAAATTTCTTAATTAGCACTCAAACAAAGAGAATGATAAAAAACACTTGACAGAAAAATAATAAGTGGATATAATGAAATTAGCAAAAGAAACATGAGATTGCTAATTTTTTTATTTGGGCTTTAGCACTCGAAGCAGCAGAGTGAAAAAAATATAAAAAAAATACTTGACATGTATTGTGAGTTCGTTTAATATATCATTATTGGCAAATTGATATTAAGAGTGCTAAGGGTGGTTTGATGAATATAAATGAAAGGAAATTAAAAATTTTACAGTTAGTAATTAATGATTTTATCATAAATGCTGAACCTGTTGGTTCAAAAACTATAAAGGAAAAAAATTTACTGAATGTTTCATCAGCAACTATTAGAAATGAGATGGCAGGTCTTGAAGCTCTGGGTTATTTAATTCAACCATATACATCTGCTGGTCGTATTCCATCAGAATTGGGATATAGGATATATGTAGATAATTTAATGAAAATGGATGTTCTTGATTATGAAGAAAGAGAAGTAATAAAGAATTTGCTTCTTAATAATGTAATTGAGGTTGAGGATGTTATTAGACAAGCTTTAGGAATTTTAACTGGAATAACTGATATGACAACTATTGTTTCATTACCGCAGTTTAATAAATCAAAATTAACAAATTTAAAATTAATAAATGTTAATAATTCAAAAGTTTTGATGGTTTTTATTTCTGATAGTGGAATTGTTAAAAATATTCAACTACCAATAGAAGGAGTTAATCAAGAAGTATTAGATTTGATTGGCAATGTAATATTAAAAAAATTAAAAGGTTCTAATATTAGTGAGATAACTGTTAAAAAGATTAGCAAGATTAAATCAGAACTGCCATATTTTAGAGAAGTAATTGATTATATTATACCTGTTTTAAGGGATACTTTAAAAAATATGGATGATATAGATGTTAAACTTGACGGTATTAATAAGATATTTGATTTACCAGAATTCCAAGATGTTAAGAAGGTTAAAGATTTTTTAACAACTTTAGAAGATAAAGAAGTATTAAGAAATTTATTGAGTTGTGAGCATGATCAAAAAATATCTGTTAAAATTGGAGAAGAGGTTGGTCTCGAAGAAATAAATGGATGTAGTGTGATATCAGCTGGCTATAAAATAAGTGGTGTTCAAGTAGGACGTATTGGAATTATAGGTCCAATAAGAATGAATTATCCTGGTATGATATCGACAATTAATTATGTTGCAGATACTTTAACGGAGATATTTTCAGGTATACATTTATAAAGAGGGTGATTTATATGGAAAAAGTAAATGAGAGTAACGAAGAAGTTTTAGAGGAAGGTGTTGAAGAAATAAAA
>JAYEHA010000296.1:0-2232 GCA_034659335.1 Bacillota bacterium | reverse complement strand
TGTTAAAGAAATAGAAGAAATAGAAGAAATAGAAGAAGTTGAAGAAATAGAAAAGTTTTATTCTGTTTTAACAGGTGAGGAAATTGAGGCAGGTAAAATAAATAATAGAGCATTTGCTGTTATGTTGGATAATTTTTATACTGCAAGACCTCAAGCGGGTTTGTCTCAAGCAGATATTGTTTATGAAATCTTAGCTGAAGGGCCAATAACAAGGTATATGGCGGTTTTTCAGTCTGAATATCCTACTAATATTGGACCTGTTAGAAGTGCAAGACCATATTTTGTTAAAAAAAGTTTAGAGTTTAATGCTTTTTATACTCATGTTGGAGGTTCTCCACAGGGGCTTATAGATATTAAAAGGTTAAATTCATATGATATTGATGCAATGAGTTGTAGAGCAAATACTTTTTTTAGGGTAGATTATAAAAAAATTCCTCATAATATGTATACAAGTTCAGATAAAATATTAAAAGAAGCGGAAAGAAAAAAATATGAAGTTAGTGAAGAAATTGATTTTTTTGATTTTTATAAAGAAGATACAATGATTAATGGAGATAAAGGTAGTATAATAAAAATAGCTTATAAAAAACCTACAGTTAATGATTCGGTAGGTTATGTTTCAGAATATAGATATGATAATGAAAGTAGTCTTTATTATCGATACACAAATAGTAAAAAATATATTGATGAAAATAATAATGAAGAGATTACTACAAAAAATATATTGATTCAATATGCAAAAACTAGAGTGATTGATAATGTGGGAAGAAGAAAAATTGATATTGTTGGAAAGGGTAATGGACTTTATTTTACTAACGGTGAGTATATTAAAATTACTTGGGAGAAATTAAGTGAAAGTGGACGGACTTTATTTTATAATGAATCATTAGAAGAGATTAAATTGAATAAAGGAAAAACTTGGATACAAGTAGTGCCACAGACGTTAAATGTAGAAATTGAGTAAGGGGAAAAAGATGAAATATGAAGAGTTAATGGAAAAAGCAAAAGAAGCGAAAAAAATGGCTTACGTACCATATTCTAATTTTAAAGTAGGTGCTGCATTACTTACTATAAGTGGCAAAGTATTTACAGGTTGTAATGTCGAAATTGCTTCTTATGGAGCAACAAATTGTGCTGAGAGAACTGCAATTTTTAAAGCTGTTAGTGAGGGTGAGAGAGAGTTTAAAGCGATAGCAATTACTGGCGATAGTAAAACTACATATCCTTGTGGAATTTGTAGACAAGTGATAGTAGAATTTGGTGAAGATATTGATATTATTCTTGATGGCAAGGATGGGCTTGTAATCACTAATATTAGTGAATTATTGCCTCATTCTTTTTCAGGAAAAGATTTAAAGGAATTGATATAAATGGCATTTAAATCAGGATTTGTTACGATTATTGGAAGAACTAATGTTGGAAAGTCTACTTTAATTAATAAAGTTATTCAAGAAAAATTATTAATTGTTTCTGATAAACCACAAACTACAAGAAATAAAATTAGTGCAATTTATAATGGGAAAAGTTCTCAAATAGTATTTCTTGATACTCCAGGTATGCATAGACCTAAAAATAAGTATAGTGAGCAATTAGTAAGAACAACTAAGAGGACACTTGGTGAAGTAGATGTAGTAATTTTTATGATTGATAGCTCACTTACTATTGGACCTGGAGATAAATATATTGCAGAGATACTGAAAACTGTAAGTGTGCCTGTAATTTTAGTAATTAATAAAACTGATTTAGTTAGTAAAACTGAATTGGCTACAATAATGAAAATTTATGAAAGCTATAATTTTATTAAAGAAATTGTTTGTATTTCAGCTCTTAACGATATAAATATTAGAGGATTAATAAAAACTATTGAAAATTATATGCCTGAGGGGCCTGAATATTATCCAAGAGATATGATAATTGATCAGACAGAAAGAAAAATTGCCTCTGAATTGATTAGAGAAAAATTATTGATGTATTTGCAAGATGAAGTTCCGCATGGAGTTTTTGTTAAAATTGATTTAATGAAAGAAAGAGAAGATAAAAAAATAGTCGATATAGCTGCTACTATCATTTGCGAAAAAAAATCACATAAAGGGATTATTATTGGTAAAGGTGGAAGAAAACTCAAGGGGATTGGGAAAAGTGCTAGAGAAGATATTGAAAAAATGCTTGATATGAAAGTGTTTTTAACTCTTTGGGTAAAGGTTAAAAAAGACTGGAGAAATAGTGATTTTT
>JAYEHA010000295.1:0-11247 GCA_034659335.1 Bacillota bacterium | reverse complement strand
AAATATATGCAGAAAAAAAGAAAAATGAAAATTAATAAAAAAAGGCTTTCAGTTTTTATTAGTGCTCTAGTTTTAATAATTTTTATTGTTTACGTTGGTATTAGTGGTTCTAATGAGAAAAAAAGTGAAAAGTTTTATTTGAAAACTGCTGTTGTAAAAAGTGAGGATATATCGGCGACTGTATTTACTTCTGGGAAAATTTTTTCAAGTAAACATAGAAATTTAAGTTTTGCAATTTCTGGAAAAGTTGAAAATATTTTTTATGATGAAGGCGATTATGTAAAAAAAGGTGATATTATTGCTGATTTAGATACTGAAGATTTGCTTAAGAGGATAAGAAGCGCTGAGATGAATGTATTGATAAATCAAAAGAATATTGATAAGTTGAGATTATCTGGTGAAATAAATTATGAAACTGCATATAAAAATTCTAAGATTAATTATGAGGTTGCAAAAAAGAATTATAATGATAATGTAAAATTATTTAATGAGGGAGTTATTAGTGAAAATCAATTAGGTGATTTTGAAACTGCTTTAAAAATTCAAGAAAATGAGTTTGTTTCAATTAAAAAGAAATATGAAGGATATGGGAATGGAATTGATTTAGAAATTTTGAAATTACAATTAGAGGATTCTAATAATGTTTTACAAGAATTAGAAAATGACTTAAAAAACACAAAACTAATTGCATCGATGAATGGAACAATAACAAGAAAAATGGTAGAAGAAGGTGATTATATTGTTGAAAATAATGCTAGCTTTACCGTTGAAACAATTGACAGTTTAATTGTAAAAACAGAGATTAGTCAATATGATATTAATGAGATTGACTATGGACAGGATGTTTTAATATCAAGAAGTGGTGATGAAGAAGAGTTTAAAGGTGTTGTGAGTAAAATTTCACCAATAGCATTAGAGTCAACACAAGCATCAGTTGTTCCAATCGAAATTGAAATAAAATCAAACAATTTTTATAAGCCAAATTATTCTGTTAATGTTGAAATAACAACAAATTTTAGTAAAAACGCAAAGGTTATTCCATATGAATCAATATTAAAAGATGACGATAATAAAAATTATATATTTAAATTAGAAGATGGAAAAGCTAAAAAATTATATATTGAAAAGGGTGTAAATGGACCGTTATTAGTAGAAATAATTACGGATGAATTGAAAATAGATGATATTATAATTGTTAATCCATCTAAAGATCTTAAAGAGGGAAGTATCGTGGAATCTTTAAACGATGAATTATAGATTTTGGAGTATTAGATGATAAAATTAGAAAAAATTTGGAAGGTTTATGATACTGGGGAAGTAAAAGTTGAAGCATTGCAAGGTATTAACTTAAAAATAAATAAAGGTGAATTTATTTCGATTATTGGAGCTTCTGGTTCTGGAAAGTCTACCATGATGAATATTTTAGGATGTCTAGATAGACCAACTGATGGAACGTATAAATTGTCTAATAATTATATTGAAAATTTAGATGAAGATGAATTGGCAAAGGTTAGAAGTGAAAATGTTGGTTTTGTTTTTCAAACATTTAATTTAGTTCCAAGAGTTACGGCATTTCATAATGTTGAATTGCCATTAATTTATTCCAGAGTTAAATCAAATGAAAGAAAAGAAAGAGTTATGGCATCGCTTAAAAAGGTAGGATTATATGATAGAATGCATCATAAACCTAATCAATTATCAGGCGGACAAAAGCAAAGAGTTGCTATTGCTAGAGCGTTGATTAATAATCCTTCAATATTACTTGCGGATGAACCGACGGGGAATCTTGATTCAGAAACAACTGTTGAAATTATGAAGATTTTTAAAAAGTTAAATGATGAAGGTGTTACAGTAATTATTGTAACTCATGAGCTTGATATTGCAGCAATGACTAATAGACAAATTACTTTTAAAGATGGTGAAATTATTAAAGATGAAGTAATTAAATTTTGAAATTATAGGAGTTAAAATGAATTTTATAGAAAGTATAAAAATTGCATTAAAAGCACTTTGGATTAATAAAATGCGTTCAATACTAACTATGCTTGGTATTATTATAGGTATTTCATCTGTTATAACTGTAGTTGCGTTAGGAAATGGAATGAAAGGCGCAGTTAATTCTGAATTTGATAATTATGGTGCTAGTTCAATATACATTTTTAATAGTTTTTCTGAAGAGTTATATAATGAAGAGTTGGTGACTTTAGATGATTATGATGAATTAGGACGTGTTTTTGAAAAAAATATTAATGCTAAGTCGGCAATGATTAATTATTCGGGGACAACTTATAAAATTGCAGATGTTAAAGAAACGCTTAAATTAGATGTTCAAGGTGTTTCTGAAGAATATAATGAGATAATGAAATTTACTTTAATTAAGGGAAGATTTCTTACTGAACAAGATATTAATTCTAGGAAAAATGTAGTAGTTATTGGTAAAAAATTAGCTTTAGAGCAATTTGGAAAAGAAGATGTATTAGGTGAAAAATTTAATGTTAGTAGAAATAATGGAAGTGATACTTTTATTATAGTTGGTTTATTTGAACCCGCTAAATCGTTATTGCCTACTATGGGAGAAGAAACGCAAATTGTTTATATTCCAATGACAACAGCTGCTAGGATTCTTGATTTATCAAATCAAATTTATTATATGAATTTCACTTTAAATAATGATGCTGATGCTAATGAAATAATTGAGCAGATGATTAGTGTTTTAGAAAGACGGCATAAGAATGAGGGACAAGAAAAATTTGCTGGACAATCTGCTGAAGGACAATTAGAAATCGTTAATGGGATTGTGAAAATAGTGACTTCAGTAGTAGGAGCGATAGCAGCAATATCATTGCTTGTTGGTGGCATTGGCATTATGAATATTATGCTAGTATCAGTTACTGAAAGAACTAGAGAAATTGGTATTCGTAAAGCTATTGGTGCTACAAGAAAAGATATTTTAATACAATTTTTGATTGAATCAATTGTAATTTCAGGAATTGGTGGGATTATCGGTACAATTTTAGGGATTATGTTATCTAAAATAGTATCGCATTTTATGAAAATTCCTGCAACTACAGGTGTTTTAATAATTATTATAGCGACATTATTTTCAACAATTGTTGGTATTATTGCAGGATTGTATCCGGCAAATAAAGCAGCAAAGCTTGATCCGATTGATGCATTAAGGTACGAATAGGAGGAGTTATGGATAATAATCTTGAAGAAAGTAATGAGATTAAATTAAGTTTAATAGATAGAATAACTGGGGTTTTTATTAATCCGGAAGCTGTTTTTAAAGATATTAATAAAAAGGCAGATATATTAAAACCTTCTTTAATAATTATGGCGATATTTATTATTACTTATATAATGCAATTAGCTATAATAAAAGAGGCAATTGTTGAACAATTTAAAGTAGTTCAATTAACGAATCCTTCTTTTAAGATTACTGATGGTTTAGTTAACAAAGCGTTATATAGCGGATTATTTGCGGGTAGTTTTATGATTGTAATAGTTCCAATAATTAAAGGTATGTTAGTATATGGAATTGCATTAATAAATAATGGAAAAGGGAAATTAAAAGAAACAGTAAGTGTATTTATTTATTCGTATTTTATTATAATGTTAGGGCAAGTTATTTTAGCGGTGCTTAAAGTTATTACTGGAAATTTATATATAACATTATCACCTGCAGTATTTTTTAAAACTTTAGAAGTAAATAGTTTTATGAATGTTTTTCTTTCCTATTTTGATGTGTTTACGATAATATATTTGGCTGTAACGGTAATTGGGGTAAAAATAATTCATAAATTATCAATTCGAAAAGCAACAATTGCGGTTTTAGTTCCATCTATAATATATTTGCTTTTAACTATAGTGCCAACGTTTATGAATTTGGGTTAGAAGGGTGATTAAATGAGTTTAATAAGTTTAGCTATTGAAACAAGTTGTGACGAAACTTCAGTGGCAATAATAAAAAATAAAAGAGAAGTAGTAACGAATATTATATATTCACAAATTGATATTCATAAAAAATTTGGTGGAGTTGTTCCAGAAGTAGCTTCAAGGAATCATGTGGAGAAAATTTCTCAAATAGTTGATCAGGCATTGGCTGAATCTGAATTATCATTAGCTGATATTGATTATATTTCAGTGACTAATGGACCGGGTTTAGTAGGAGCGTTATTGGTAGGACTTTCATATGCTAAAGCATTAAGTTTTGCGCTTAATATTCCATTAGTGCCAGTTAATCATATTGAAGGCCATATTTATGCTAATTTTATTGAACATAAAGAATTAGAACCGCCTTTTTTAGGGCTTGTTGTTTCAGGAGGACATACTCATTTAGTTGAGGTTAAGGACTATGGTGAGTTTAACGTTATTGGAAGAACTCGTGATGATGCAGCTGGTGAAAGTTTTGATAAAGTTGCTAGAAAGTTAGGATTAGGTTATCCAGGTGGACCAATTATTGATAAGCTTGCAAAGGAAGGAAATCCGAATGCTATTGAATTTCCAAGGTCTAATTTAAATAATTACGATTTTAGTTTTAGCGGATTAAAAACAGCTGTGCTTAATTATATTAATATGAAACAACAAAGAAAAGAAGAAATTAACAATAAAGATGTTGCAGCGAGTTTTCAAGCGGCTGTTGTAGATGTTCTTGTTAATAATACGAGAGATGTTTGTAAAAGTTATAATATGATAAAAGTTGTGTTAGCTGGAGGAGTTGCTGCTAATAATGGATTAAGAGAAGCTCTTGATAAGATGGGAAAAGAAGAGAGAATTGAAATTTATTATCCTTCGAAAATTTTATGTACTGATAATGCGGCTATGATAGGATGTGCTGGAGCATATAGATATGAAAAGAAAATGTTTGGAAGTGAAGAAACTATCGCAATTCCCAATTTAGAAATTGATAAAAAATAATAGTATGAGATTTTAAAATAATAAAAAACAAATAAAAAGGAAGATTCTAGATTTAGAAATCTTCCTTTTTTTATTAAGTTTATAAAATTTCATCTAAATGTTCTAAGATATCCTCTAGTGTTTCAATTTTTTCTGCAATTTCATCAGGAATTTCAATTTCGAAAGCATCTTCAACTTCCATAATTATTTCTACGGCGTCTAATGAGTCCGCATTTAAGTCATCGGCTAGATTTGAAGTGAGTGAAATTTCAGTAGTTGCCTCTCTTCCTAGTTGTAAATTAATAATTTCTTGTACAATTTCATGTGTTGTTTTTTTCATTTTTTCTCCTTTTTAGTTATAAATTTTCTAGAAATATTTCTAAGTCACTAAGTTCTTCGTATAACTCGTTTATAGTTTTTTCTAAATTATTATTTTTCATATTTATTTTTTTTACTTCGTTTCCGTCTGTGTAAATTTCTTTTTTACAAAGTAATTCTTCGTTTGATTGCAATTTTTTTTCAAATGTTTCAATTTCTTGAAATATTTCTTCTGATCTTTGTTTCTTTTTTTTGATTAATTTTTGTTTTTCTTTTTGTAATTGAAGTTCTTTTTTTAATTCAGTTTTTGTTTTGTTTGGTATAATATCTTTTTTAAATAATTCTTTATTAACCTTTTTCTTTTCGATATAGTAATCGTAATTGCCTAAATAAGTTTTTATATTATTTTTGCTAAATTCAAAGATTTTATTTGTTACTTGATTAAGGAAGTATCTATCATGAGATATTATTAATAATGTTCCGGTATAGTTAATTAATGCTTTTTCTAATACTTCTTTTGATTTGATATCAAGATGATTAGTTGGTTCATCTAATAAAATGAAATTTGAATTAGTAAGTATTAACTTTAATAATGATAATCTACCTTTTTCTCCACCACTTAAAGAGTTAATTGTTTTAAAAACATCATCTTCCTGAAAAAGAAACATACCTAATTTAGTTCTGATTTCAGTATTGGTTGCTTTAGGAATGATTTCGAGTATTTCATCAAAAACAGTATTGTTAAGATTTAAATTTTGTTGTTCTTGATCAAAATAACCTGTAAAAACATTATGGCCTAAACTAATTTCTCCATCACTTGGATTTACTTCATTTAATATTATTTTAAATAGTGTTGTTTTTCCAATACCATTCGGGCCGATTAGTCCTATTTTTTCGCCCTTAAAAATATCAAAGTTTAGATTTTCAAAAAGTAATTTATCAAATGTTTTTGATAGATTATTTACTTTTAATACTTCTTCACCGCTAGTTATATTTGGTTCAAAGCGCATTTTCATTATAGGGTTATAATTTGATGGCTTTTCAAGCACTTCAATTTTATCTAACATCTTCTCTCTGCTTTGTGCTCTTTTAACAAGCTTTTCAGTTCCGCGTCCTTTAAAACGCCTAATAATTTCCTCTTGTTTTTTTATCTTGTTTTGTTGTTTTGCGTATGCGTGACTTTGAATTTCTGATATGTTTTTTTTGTAAATTTGAAACTCTGAATATGTTCCTTTGTGTTCAATTAGCTTGTTATTTTCAATTTCAAATATTTTTGTAGAAATTTTATCTAAAAAATATCTATCGTGTGTAATTGTGATAACAGTATTTGGGTAATCTAACAAATAATTTTCTAGCCAAGTTGTAGTTTCTAAATCTAAATGGTTTGTTGGTTCATCTAAAAGAAGAATATCAGGTTCATCAAGTAATAATAATGCAAGTTGAAGTCTTGATTTTTGACCGCCACTTAAAATATTTACAAAAGTATTATAGTCTGATTCTTTAAAGCCTAATCCATTTAATATTCCGCGGATTTTACTTTGATAAGTATAACCCCCTTTTTTTTCGAAGAGATCTAAATAATCAGAGTATTCATTTAATAGTTTTTTATTATTTGAGTCGATAGTTATTTCTTTTTCTAATAATCTAAGCTTATTTTCCATATCTATAAGATTTTGAAAAGTAGGAAGACATGCCTCATAAATTGTTTGAGATTCACTATAGTTATTTTTTTGTTTTAAATAACCGACTTTTTTATCCTTTGATAGAAATACATTTCCTGAATCATAAGGAATTTCTCCTGTAATAATTTTAAATAGAGTTGTTTTACCAGAACCATTATCTCCGATTAATCCAACTCTCTCTCGTTCGTTTAAACTAAAACTTATTTTATCTAATATTAAGTCAATGCCATAATATTTTGTTACGTTTGAGCATGAAATTGATATCATATTTTCTCCTATCTATATCATCTTATATAGTTTATTAATATATGATTATCTTGTCAATGTTATTTGATAATAATTTTAAAGAAATAAATATTTTTGAAGTTATTGACAGGATATAACATATATGTTAAATTAATAAAAAAGAATAATGATACCGTTTTGGTCCGAGAGGCTTTATGAGATTATCAATTGTTGAATCACTTTGGGATTATTATATCTACTAAAGCGATTTTTTTTTGGGAGGGATAAAATGAAAATGTTAATTAAAAATGGAAGAGTAATTGATCCTAAAAATGATTTAGATGGTTACTATGATGTTGTTATTAATAATGGGTTAATAGAAAAAATAAGTAAAACTATTGATGATAATAATTATGAAATTATTGATGCTTCAAATAAAATTGTGTGTCCAGGATTTGTTGATGCACATGTTCATTTAAGAATACCGGGATTAGACTATAAAGAGGATTTAATGTCGGGAACTAAAGCTGCTTTAAGAGGTGGAGTAACTTCGGTAGCGTCTATGCCAAATACAAAACCTGTAATTGACACTATTGACAAACTTAAAATTAATAAAGAAAGGATAAAAAAAGAAGCGTTGATTGATATTTTTCCTATTGTTAGTGTAACAGTAAATCAAGATGGTAAACAACTTATAGATTTTGATAAAATGAAAGATGAAACGGTTGCTTTTTCGGATGATGGTATGCCGATAATGGATAAAGAAGTTTTAGAAAGAGCATTTGATAAATTACCGAATGATGCTTTAATTATTTCTCATTGCGAAGATTTTGATGTTACTAAAAAATATACTGATAGAACGTGGCCGTGTATTGGAGAATCAAAAATGGTCAAAAGAAATATTGAAGTTGCAAAAAAATATAATAAAAGAATTCATATTGCACATATTAGTTGTAAAGATTCTTTAGATCATATAATAGAAGGTAAAAAAAATAAAGTGAAAGTAACATGTGAAGTTACTCCGCATCATTTTTCTTTATCAGAAGAAAACACCGATATTCAAAGTACTTATTCTAAAGTTAATCCTCCTATAAGATCGAATGATAATAAAAAGGCGATTATTGAAGGTATTAGAAATGGACAAATTGATATTATTGCGACTGATCATGCACCGCACGAAAAAGAAAGCAAAGAAGTTGAATATAGTAAAGCAACTTTTGGTATAAGTGGAATAGAAACAAGTTTTTCGTTAGCGTATACAAATCTTGTAAAAAAAGCAGAAATAGGTTTGAGTAAAATAATTGCAATGATGACATATAAACCGGCTGAAATTTTGAAGGTTAAGAAAGGCAGCATTGAAGTTGGAGCAGATGGAGATATTGTTATTATAGATTTAGAAAAAAAATGGATAATTAATTCAAATAAATTTGCTTCAAAGGGAAAAAATACCCCTTTTGATAACTATGAGGTATATGGGCAAGTTGAAATGACTATAAAAAATGGAATTATAAAATATCGAAGGAGTGATGATAATGAATATTAATGAATTACAAAAAAAAATTATTGAAAAGAAGTCCCCGGTTGTTGTTGGTTTAGATCCAAGGCTTGAAAAAATACCAAAAAGCTATAGAGAAAATAGTAAAATTTCTGAAGCATTATTTGCTTTTAACAAAGATATTATAGATGGAATTTTTGAAATTGCACCTGCAGTAAAGTTACAAATTGCATTTTATGAAAAATATGGAGTAGAAGGACTTGTTGCGTATTCAAAGAGTAAAGAATATGCTAAAAATAAAGGGTTATTTGTAATTGGTGATATTAAGCGTGGTGATATTGGATCGACTTCAAAAGCATATTCAAATGCACATTTGGGTTATTCAATGTATAATAATGAAAGAATCGATGATTTTGAAGTAGATAATGTAACTGTTAATCCGTACTTAGGAGAAGATTGTTTAAATGAATTTGTAGACGATATTGAAAAATATGATAAGAGTATGTTTGTTCTTGTTAAGACGTCTAATAAATCATCATCACAAATTCAGGATATAAAAAAAGATGGCGTTACAATATATGAAAGAGTTGCTGAAATTGTTAAAGAGATGAATTTGAAGTATAAAGAAAATTATGGACCAATTGGAGCGGTAGTGGGTGCAACTTATCCAAGTGAAATGATAGCTTTAAGAAAACGGATGAAAAAAGCATATTTTTTAGTTCCGGGTTATGGAGCTCAAGGTGGTACTGCAAAAGATGTGGTTAATGCTTTTAATGAAGATGGATTCGGTGCATTGGTGAATTCATCAAGAGGAATAATTTTTAATTATGAATTGATTAATTCAACAGTTGAAGAAGGTGCTAGACAAGCGGTGTTAGAAATGAATAAAAAAATTAATAGAGAATTAGAAAATGCAAATAAAGTGTATTGGAAGTAGGCAGTATGAAATATAATGGTAGAGTAAAAATTAAGAAAAATATATTTATGACGAATGATACTTTTAAAATGACAGTTTTTAAGCCTGAGAATCTTGAGGTTAGAGCGGGACAATTTTTTATGATTAAAAATACTAGACTGTATCCATTATTAAATAGGCCGATTAGTGTGAGTTCTTTTAATAAAGAAGAAATTGAATTTGGTATAAAAATAGTAGGGATAGAAACGAGAAATATGAGTCAACTTAAAAGTGGGGATGAAATTTATATTTTAGGGCCTTTAGGAAATGGATTTGAATTAAAGGAAACGTATGATAATGTTCTTCTTATTGGTGGTGGAATTGGAATAGAACCACTTAAAGGAGCAGCAAAAGAATTGAAAAGACGAAATATAAAAACTAAATTATTTTTAGGATATAAAGATGAATGTTTTGATATTGAAGAATTCAGAAAACTTTCTAACGAAGTAGTAACTTTTAGCGAGAAAGAAAATGAAGGAGATTTTCTAGGTTATCCTACAGATAAATTAATTGAAGAATTTGAGAATTTTAGATATGATGCGGTTTTAGTATGTGGCCCTAAAATTTTGATGGCTAAAACTAATGAAATATGTAAAAAGTACAATGTTGAAACGCAATTGCTACTTGAAGAAAAAATGGCTTGTGGAATTGGAGCGTGTTTAGGTTGCACATGTAAAACTATTAACGGGAATAAAAAAGTATGTAAAGATGGACCGATGTTTTATGGTACGGAGGTGAATTTAAATGAATAATATTGATATGTCTATTGATTTAAATGGACTTAAATTGAAAAACCCTGTAACTGTAGCATCGGGAACTTTTGGTTTTGGAGAAGAATATGCTGAATTTATAGATTTAAATAAAATAGGTGCGATTTCAGTAAAGGGATTAACTCTTAAGCCTAAAGAGGGAAATCCTTCGCCGAGATTACATGAAACATCGATGGGGCTTTTAAATTCTGTTGGATTAGAGAATCCAGGAGTTAAAGTTTTTATTGAAGAGTATATTCCTTATTTAAGACAGTTTGATACTAAGATTATAGCAAATATAAATGGTGCAAATTTAGACGAATATAAAGAAATGGCTTGGATATTGGATAAAGAAGATGTTGATTCAATTGAACTAAATATTTCTTGTCCTAATGTTAAGGATGGTGGATTAGCGTTTGGAACTAATCCAGATATAGTTAGAGAAATTGTTTCTGAAATTAGAAAATGTACTTCAAAACATTTAATAGTTAAGTTATCTCCAAATGTAACTGATATTAAGGAAATTGCTATTATTGTTGAAGAATGTGGAGCAGATGCAATATCTCTTATTAATACTGTTGCAGGTATGGCGATAGATATTGATAAACAAGAATCGGTAATGAAAAGAAAGGTGGCGGGGTTATCAGGTCCGGCAATTAAACCGATTGCTATTAGGAAAGTATTTGAAGTGGCAAGTGTTGTTGATATTCCTATTTTGGGGATGGGTGGTATAGTAAATAGTTCGGATGCTGTGGAATTTGTTTTAGCTGGAGCATCGGCAATAGCAGTTGGAACGGGAAATTTTATAAATCCGGAGACAGTAATGGAAGTAATTGAAGGAATAGAAAATTATTTGAGGAAAAAGAAGTGCAAGAAATATAGTGATATTATTGGACTGGTTAAATAATAAAGGGTATTAGTATG
>JAYEHA010000294.1:0-2239 GCA_034659335.1 Bacillota bacterium | reverse complement strand
AAGGGTATAATTTTCTTGGTATAAACTAATTCTATTAAAAGAATCAAAAAAATGGGATTTAATCTTAGGTGTTACAATTTTAACTGCTACATAAAATATTTAACAGATGTCAATTTATTGAATATTAGTAGAGAAATTTTAGAAAGCATAATATCTAAATTACACACGCCAGATATAGGTATAAAAAAATACCTAAGATGTATAAAGAAAACACACCCGAAAGAATAAAATTATTATCAAATGCTGACTTAATAAAGTTAGAAAGAATTAAAAAAGTTTACCATCAATAAAAGTATATGTAAGAGAATGATGTAAGAAAGGTGGAAATAGAATAGTTAGTATTAATCAATCATATATAAGACTAATTGTTAGAGGTAAAGTAGGAAAACAAGTAGAATTTGGTTGTGAGATTCTTATTTCAGTAATTGATGACTATATCTTTAATTTAAAATGTTAAAAGGGCTGTCGTTAAACAAACCCTATTTATTATTCTTACCATAAGTTTCTAAAATCATTTCATTGAGTTTATAAAGAGTATTAACTAGATTTGTATGTTATTTTAATTCATTTATAAAGTAATGTGCGGTGAATGTCAATATATTTGTCGCATTAGTTTCATCAGGTGTTTTAGTATTACTATCGATAATAGCTTTAAAATAATCTTGATCTTTTTTGATATTTGTGAATTTAATTATTTTATTATAAAAGGGAATAATGGCTTTATGTCCCATACCTCCAATAATACCTAATATTTTATGATTCAAAGTTATTACCTTCTAACAAACCTGCTACTCTATACTTAAGCGGTTCTCTAAGGTGTTTTTTATCTAAATTAGGTCTTAATTTTTCTAAAGAATTTATAGCTATATTACATCCAAAGTCCATACCTTGACAACCTGCTAGTAAAATAACATCACCTTTTTTAGCTTCATTTAATGCAGAATCGATAGCGTCAGGAAGCTCGTTAAATAAATGAACTTTTATATTAGCTTCTTTCATTACAGAAAGAAAAATTTCTAATTCATCATTCGTAACAATATCTTTTTTAGTAACATGAGAATTTGAAGTTGTTGCAATAATTTCAGTAAGGCCAAGTTTTTTAGCCCATTTAACAATTGTCTCAGCATTTTCTTTATTTACAGTAACTCCACGACTACCTCTTATAGCATATACAAGATCTAAATTATTATAATCCATAAAGTCTAAAGTTTCTAAAGTAACATTTATATTTCCTGTATTAGCAAAATGATCATCTATTATTTTAAAATCGTCTTCATAAATAAATTCAAATCTTCTTTCAATACCTTTAAAAGAATTAATACCTTCTTGAATAGTTTTTATAGGTATATCTGATATAAGAGCAATTGATATAGCAGATAATGAATTATAAACACAATGATATCCTGGAATAGATAGAGCGATATCAAAAGATCTATCTTTATAATTTTTAAATGAACTATCATTTAGTTGAACTGTAAACTTAGCTCTACCAGTTGAAAGATCTAAATCAGTAATAGATAAATCACCTGAAGAATCTTCGACACCATAAGTGATAGTTTTTGCTTTTGTTTTATCTATAAGTCTTTTACTATAATCATCATCAAGATTTAAAACTGCAACTCCTTCTGGTTTTAAATTAGTAATAAGGCTAGCTTTAAAATTATAATAATTTTCAAAAGATCCATGAGAATCAATATGTTCTCTACTTATATTATTAAGAGCAGCAATATCAAAATCCACTCCATATATGCGATTGAGTTCAATAGAAGAAGAAGACACTTCCATAGTCACATGGCTAACATCTGCTTTAATCATTTTATCAAAGAAATTTTGAAGATCTAAAGATTCAGGAGTAGTTAAAAAAGATATTTCCTTGTAATCATCAATTTTAACTACTACAGTGCCTATAAGTCCTGTTTTAAGTTTATGTTTTTCAAAGATTTCATTTAGCATAAAAGATGTAGTAGTTTTACCATTAGTAGCAGTAATACCTATAACATTCATTTTCTCAGATGGATTTTCAAAGAATTTGCAAGCTAATGAAGCTAAAGCTATTCTACTGTTTTCAACTTTGTACTGTGGAATATCTATATCTAAAAAATTTTCAACTATAGCTGATGTACATCCTGCTTCTACTGCATTTTTTAAATATTTATGACCATCTGTTTCATACCCTTTTATACATACAAAAATATCCTCTTTATTCACTTTATTTGAATGATAAGCAATTCCATTTATA
>JAYEHA010000293.1:0-2244 GCA_034659335.1 Bacillota bacterium | reverse complement strand
TAGGAAAATAAACATTAATAATATCTTCTAACATTTTCTTTGCAAATTTTTCGTCATAAGTATGAACAGTTAAATTTCGATCTGAAAGAGCATCAATCCAAATATGTCCATCTTCAATTAATCCAATTTGATACGCTTGCTTAATTGTTTCCCTTGGACTATTAACGCGAAATTCTTGTGCTTCAAGATAGTCTTTCATTAATTTCCACGATAGTTCAAAAGAAATTTCAAAAAACTGAATAATTCCTGCCCTTTCTAACTCAGTTTTAATCGGTTTATCTATATATTGATTTAATAAATTATATGATTTCTCAAAATTAACAAATCTCTGTTTCCATCTTATATTCTTCAACTGGTCCATATAAACCTCCTTATTCATATTAAAATCATCTTAACATTCCGCAATTTAATATAAACAACAAATATTACTTTGCCTATCTTTTTCTTTTATTCTATCAAATAGTAATAGATAATACTAGTCTTGACTGCCTTTATCTTCAACAAAAATGACTAATAGATGCTAATCCAATTATTTTTAGGTATCTTTTCTCATAATTTTTAAATATTCTTCATATGAAAAAAACCTATTTCTTTTAATATTTTCTGTTTGTCTTAAGATATGCAATTCTACAAGATGATTTACGGCATTTGAAACTGCATTATATGAAATTTTTAATTCTCTACTTGTTTTTTTAATATCTATAATCGGATTACTTTCAAGATAGTTCAAAACTTTTCTTACTGTTTTAGAAGCTCTACCTATTTTTTCTATGGCTTTAAAGTTTTTGTCGTGTAATTTTTCTAATTCTCGAATCGTTTTAATCGCATCCTCGCTAGATTCATAAACACCTAAAAGAAAAAATTTAATCCACTGTTCATAATTACCTTTTGTTCTAACTTCCATCAAACGATCATAGTACTCAATCCGATTTCTTTTTAAAAAATACGATATATATAACGTTTCATAACTCAACACTTTTCTTTCCATCAGAAAAAGTGTGATTAACAATCTTCCAATTCTACCATTGCCATCCAAAAAAGGATGGATGGTTTCAAACTGATAATGTGCTAATCCAATTTTAATTAAAAAATCAATATCATCGTCTTCATTGAGAAATTTCTCAAGATCAGATATAGCTTCTATCATATCTTCAGTATTAGGTGGAATATACTTTGCATTTTTCAACGTGCTCCCTTGAGGTCCTATCCAGTTTTGACTATGTCTAAACTCCCCAGGATTCTTTTCACTTCCTCTCACATCACACATTAAAACTTCATGTATTTCTTTTAATAATCGACTTGAAATAGGCAAATCATTAAGTCGTTTTTTCCCGTACTCAGACGCCTTAATATAGTTAATAACATCTGAAACTTGACGATTCGTGTTTTTTTCAATATATGGATCTAAAATATCATCAAGGGTTGCTTGTGTTCCCTCTATCTGTGATGATAAAAGAGCCTCTTTTCTTACATACATTGATACAAATAAATCTACATCAGGTACCTGGCTTGAAATACCTTCTAAAATACCGAGACTTCTATTTGCTTTAGACAATATATTAATAATATCTTTATCATAGTCAATTGGTGGATTAGGTGGTAAAGACTTTGGTAAAAAAGATTTATATTGAAGCTCTCCTGATAAATTCGTTTTATATTCACCTGCTCTGTTTTTCATAAGATTAGCTCCTCTCGCTAAAATGAAATTATACTGTCATCATAACCTTTTTATTTCTTTTTGTCAATTAAATAGAAATAAAACAAATTAGATTAAGTCTTTAATTACATTTTATCCATAAAAGTAAAATAATATACTCTGTTCAATCTGATTATTTCTTTTTATATCATTCTAAACACATATAATAGCAAAAGGAATACTAGGCATTAATCATTAAATAATCCCTGGCATATTTTTATCAGAAACTTTTCACTTAATTTTAAGCGACTTCAATAAATTTTATATCAAATCCTGCACCACTTTAAGTTATTTACAAACCCTTTTGGAATTGGTACATGAACTATATTGATTTAATAAATTATATGATTTCTCAAAATTAACAAATCTCGGTTTCCATCTTATATATTCAACTGATCCATCTGAAACCCCACCACTAAAATAGTGGGGTTCTTAAATACACTAACTTCCAAAATACTCTCACAACCTCAAGGATTGCTACAACATATTAAGACTAATTAATTTCTTTAAGATTTTCACTAACTAAGCATATTCCGATGAATTACTTT
>JAYEHA010000292.1:0-2249 GCA_034659335.1 Bacillota bacterium | reverse complement strand
TTATTTATAATGTGGAATCAGAAGCTGAAACATTAGCTGCAACCAGTGAAGAAACTGCAGCATCAGGCAATGAAGTTACACGTGCTGTTGAAGAAATTGCACTCGGTGCAACGCAACAAGCCGATGACACTCAACAAGTAGCGAATTTAACAAGCATTTTAAATTCTCAATTTAAAGATTTACTTAAAAATACAACGAATATGTTAAACTCTGCCAAAAAAATTTCAAATGACAAAGATCTTGGTTTAGAATCTATTGACGATTTAAAATATAAAACAGAAGAAAATAATAATTCCATACAAGAAAGTAGTAAGGCGATTCATGAACTAAAAGTAAAATCAGAAAACATTGGTAATATTATAGAAACTATTTCATCAATTACTGAGCAAACTAATCTTTTAGCGTTAAATGCTTCTATCGAAGCTGCCCGTGCTGGAGAACATGGTAAAGGCTTTGCTGTTGTTGCTGATGAAATTCGAAAACTAGCTGAAGAATCTTCAAAGTCTGCAGAGAAAATTGACAATATTATAAGAGATATTCAATCAGAAACTAATAAAACAGTTTCTATAATGAACACGGTTAATCAACGATCAAAAGATCAAAATGAATCCGTGCAAAAAGTTTTCAATTCATTTGATCAAATTAGCGATTCCGTCGAATCTATTGGTCTAATCATCCAGGAAACCGGCAATTTTATCGATGATATGAATAATAATAATAAAAAAATTGTATCCTCTATTGAGAACATTGCTGCTGTTTCTGAAGAATCCGCTGCAAGTACACAACAAGTAACTGCTTCAATGGATAATGAAAACCAAGCTGTAGAAGAAGTCGCAAAATCTGCAGAAAATCTATGCCATTTGGCTGAACAACTCAATACAGAAATTTCTAGATTCAAATTGAAGTAAAAGCTAAAAAAGGAAGAGTACTAAAATAAAAAACGCCTCAGATAACTTCAGATAATAATTTAAACTGAAGTATATTTGAGGTGTTTTTATATTAAACAATCTTTTTTTAGTTTGATATGACAATTATGAATCCATATGATTTCTATTTACTTGAGTTTCTAAATTTTGATTTTCAATATTAAATTTTAACATTTTCTTTTCTTTTTCAAGTTCTTCAACTATTCTTTTATCTTCTGTAATTATTTTTTTAGAACTTTTTTAGTTGTTAATTTTATTTTGATTATCAAATAGGGTGTGAACAGTAAATTATATTTTATTTACTGTTTATAATTTTTATCAAACTTATTAATTATTTTTTGATTTTTTAATGCAATAAATATTGGATATGCAATTATTCCTCCACCAATAGCTTGTACAATATTAGGTATTACAGAAGATAAAGCCCCTGCATATGAATATATTACAACAGAAGTTACAAAATATCCTGCCACCATAATACTACCGCCAATCAATAATGAAAGGACATATTTTACTACCAAAGATTCCGCTGTAACATTCTCAAATATCACTTTTTTAAATATTAAACCAAATACTAAAGCATCTAAAGCTTTAATTAATAAACTTGGCATCGACCAAATAGCATACCCTGATAATATATCCGCTAAAAAAGATCCAACTCCTGCAGCAATAGGACCATATATTGGACCTAAAAATATCCCACATAAATAAACCATTGTATCTCCTAAATGAATATATCCATTTATTGTCGGTATTTTAATTGCCATCGTTGCTACTGCCACTAATGCTGTAAATAATGCTACAATTACTATTTTTCTTGTTTTGCTATTACTCATTACTTCTCCCCTCCATATCATCCGATGGTACAATTATAACACAAAGGGTACAACTGCGGTACAATTATTTTAACTATTTTCAATTATATTTATATAATACTCATTTTCATTTTTAAAATTGAATATAATAAATTTTTTAATATCATCATTCATATTTATCAGCTTATTATCAGTGCGAATTAAATATTTAATATTATCATCGCTAATTCTCAAATATTTATCCTCTAATTTTAAAAAAATAAATTCATCTTTTAGTTGTAAATAATTATCTAAAAACATCGATGCATTTTCATATTTTCTTACAATATTTGTTTTTAAATCAATAATACTTAATTTATAATTTGCAACATCTTCTTGAATTACAATAAGTTTATCAACATACAATTGAATATCTATAATTTTAGAGTTTTTAATCTTCCCAATATCTATTTTAGCAAATTCATTATTTTCACTATTATATCTAACTAAGAATAATTTTTCTTTAGAA
>JAYEHA010000291.1:0-2261 GCA_034659335.1 Bacillota bacterium | reverse complement strand
GTATTTTCAATTCCTAAAATTATAATTTGCCATATTATAAAATTTTCCGGAGTATTCCTCAATTTCTCGCAGTACATTAAAAGTTACTCCATCTAATCTTAGTTTCATTAAACTCACCCTATATATACATTACAAAGAACTAAAGTTTGCTTGTCAATAAATTAATCAAATATATTTTTGTTCTTAATGTGCTTTCTAGGCAATAAAAAAATATAACTAAAATTTACAATTAATTATATATCTTTAAGGATATTTTAAGACCTTTCCAATTCTTCGCTATCCATCCCACCACTGAAGTAGTGGGCTTTTCGCTTATTTTGTAAAAGATATTGAAAAGAGTAACGATAATAATAAAAAAATATCAGATGCTATTGATGAAACTGCTGCTATAACAGAAGAGCAATCGAGTAAGCTTAGTTTAATATCTCAAGGTATTGAAGAAATTTATTATATTTCAAATGAATTTTATAAAGTAACAAAAGAGCAGAGCGATAAATTACAAATTGATAATAAGTTTTTAACTGAAACTAAGAAAATTTTATCGGATATAAAAAGAATAATTAATAATAAAACTATTAAAGAAATTGATAAAAAAGAGTATGAACAGATAACAAAATTATCAGATAAAATTGGATTAATTGCTATTATTGATGCTAATGGTATAGCACAAAAATTCAATTTTGATGTTAAGGAGTTAATTAATCTTGACGTTTCTTTTAGACCTTTTTTTACAGAGACTATTAAGAATGATTCATATATTTCTAATTCATATGTTTCAATTGCAGATAATAAGTATTGTATAACTGTTTCAAGTTCATTAATTTATGATAATAAGCTCCAAGGTGTAATAAGTATAGATTTTGATATTTAACAGATAAATAAAAAGAGTAATTATAGTTTGGAATATAATTACTCTTTTTTAGTGAAATTCATTTTATTTTATTTTATTATAATTGAAATTATTTAAAATTATTAAAAATTTCTCGCTACTTATACGGTCTACGATGTCTTCATTACATGTGTTATCAGGCAGAGTCAAACTAATTTTTTTATAACTTCATCGCTAATACTATGACCGTATATATCATTAATCATTTTAAGTTTTTTTTAGTTGTTTCTAATTCTTCAATTAATTTGCTATATTCTTTAATAATCTTTTTTTAAATAAAAATTATTAGAAATTATTTTTATGGGTATAAAAATAGTATTATAAATTAACGGAGGCAAAATATGGCAATATGTAAAAAATGTGGTGCACCCATTAGTGAATCAGATCTTTTTTGTAGTAAATGTGGGGAAAAGGTAGTCTTAGGTGCTTCCATTGAGGAAGTAAAATATGTTTTAAATACATCTAAAAAAGAGGGTTTATTAAAACAAGTTTTGTGTTATTTAGTTTTTTATGAAGATGAAATGATTTTTGCTTATTTATCAAAGGAAAGACAAAATTTAGAATATAAAAAGCATACTCAAGAATTAAAAAATAGTGGAGCAAAATTACTGGGTATAATTGCAGGTAATTTACAATTTTTTGAAAATTATGGGACTAAATATTATCAAATGTCAAAAGAAAATATATTAAAAGAAGAGTCTAAGAATTTTTCTGTTAAATATAGTCAAATTAAAAAAGTTAAATTTGTTAGGCCTAGGATGATTTATTATACTGATGATCAGATGAAGGAAGATAGTGGAGATTTGATTATTACTTTACCAAATGAGAAAATGAAGTTTACTCATCAAAGTTATGATAAAGAGGCGATAATTAAAATGATTTTGAAGAAAAATTGTGGGGGAAAATTTAAATATATTTAAATTTTAATGCTAATAAATTTGTTTATATATTAACGGATTGGGTATCAGAAATAAAATGGAAAACTTAAAATTATTGGAGGGATATTATGAAGAGAATAATTAGTATAGTAATACTTATCGTAATGATATTATCGTTAGTTGCTTGTGGGGGAAATGATTTAATAGGCAAATGGGAAATGGTATACGATAAAGAAGAAGAAGGGGATTTTGGTCTTACTGTTGATGATTTAGGAATTGATCTTAGTATTACGTTTACTGAAGATACAATGGAAATGATGGGTATGTCATTTGATTATAAGATAAAAAATGGAAAAATTATGGTTAAGTTGTTTGGCGAGGAAGAAGAAGCAATGGAATTTGATATAAAAGGAGATAAAATGATTTTGACTTCTTCTGATGGAGAAGCTCAAGAGTTTATTAGAGTTAAAGAATAGTAAATAATTAAAACAATA
>JAYEHA010000290.1:0-2263 GCA_034659335.1 Bacillota bacterium | reverse complement strand
TTTACCTATCTTATTAAACATTTTTTCTCCTCTAAATTAATTTACCTCTACTTTATTAAATAATATTAAATATCCCAAGATTATTGTTCCGACTACCACAAATGAATCAGCTACATTAAAAATAGCAAAGTCAATTAAAGTAAAATCAAAATAATCAATTACATAATCAAATCTTAACCTATCAATTAAATTACCTAATCCTCCACCTAATATAAACGAAATAGAAATCTTAAATAATATTTGTCCATTTTCTCTAACTAATTTCATTAAATAAAACATTAAAAATATCATAACAACTATAGTTATAGATTTAAGGAAAATTTGATTATCTCTAAATATACTAAATGCAGCACCCGTATTTCTTGCATAAGTTAAATGAAATACTCCTTCTACTAATTTAAATGATGATTTACCAAATAGTAAAATCTCTGCATAATACTTACTTATTTGATCAATAATTACGATCACAACCACTAATAAAAAATATATCATACTTCCTCCAATTACTGTAACGGCGATACGAATCGCCCAGTTGCTTCTAAAAATTTCTCTTTTAACCCTCTATTTAAATGCTCCTCTAGAATAATTTCTTTTGAATGTTTTAGATCTCTTAAAAAGTTCTTTTCTAAATCTTTTACAATAACTGAATCATAAATAAATGCATTCACTTCATAATTAATTTCTAAACTTCTATAATCAAAATTAGCAGTACCAACACTTGCAGTAATAGAATCTACTAAAACAATCTTTGAATGTATAAACCCTTTTTCATAAGTATATACTTTAACTCCAGCTTTTAAAAACTCCTCAATACTATCTCGACTTGCCCAGTATACAAAATAATGATCCGGCTTATTAGGAATAATAATTCGTACATCAATACCACTCAATGCAGCAGTTACTAACCCTAACCTTAGAGATTCTTCTGGCACCAAATATGGTGTATTAATCCAAATTCGTTTTTTTGCTTTTGAAATCATCATAAAATACGCTTTCATAATGCATTGCCACTCAGAATCCGGTCCGCTAGAAACAATCTGAATTAAGGATTCTCCAACTATTTCTTTTATTTTAGGATAATATTCCTTATTAGAGATATTTTCCCCTGAGACAGTTTCCCAATCTCTTAAAAAAATTTCTTGTAAACTAGAAACAACGTTTCCAATCATTCTTAAATGCGTATCTCTCCAAAATCCCAAAACAATATTTTTTCCTAAATACTCGTCACCAATATTTAAACCACCAACAAAACCAATTTTACCGTCAATCACAATTATTTTTCTATGATTTCGATAATTTAAATTCCTAGATAATAACGGAAACATAACAGGAGAATACGCATAAACTTCAATACCTGACTTTTTCAATTCGTTAATATACTTTTTCCCAAGTTTCCAGCAACCAACACTATCATAAATAATTCTAACTTTTATACCTTCTTTTGATTTTCTAATCAAAGCTTTTTTAAATTGATTTCCAATGGCATCATCTTTAATTATAAAAAATTGAAAATGAATACTCTCTTTAGCATCTCTTATATCTTTAAGCATTCTAAAATATGTATTATTACCATTAACTAAAACTTCAACTTTATTATTTATACTAAATGGAGCACTTGCATTATTCAGTAATAATTTAACTAAATATTTATTTAAATATTTAGTTTTATCATTTTTTATTGTAGGTAAATATTCAACTAATTGCTTTTGAATTTCTGCTCTTTTATATTTTCCAAAACCATTATCTGTTTTACTAATCCCTCTAAATTTTTTACCAATATTCCTACCAAATAAAATATATAAAATAAACCCTACAATTGGTAATGATATAAGAACTAATAACCACGCTACAGTTGAAGCCGGATCTTTATTTTCAAAAAAAATAACTATACAAATAAATAATAGATATAAAACAAAAAAAACATTTACAAATTTTTTTAACATTAAGAAAAACGACGTTTCCCACACTTCAAGGTGATACGCAAATACTATAAATTGAAATAAAATCATTACTGAAAGTATAATGGAAATAAAAATAATTGCACTTTTAATATTTTTTTCATTCTTTTTAATAAATTTTAAAAACATCATGAACTTAGCTCGTGGATACTCGCGACTTCAGTCGTGAGAGGAAACATGTATATTATTGTTCTATATTATACGTTTCTCCACAAGCACACCTCCTCTTCTTTTTAATAATTTTAATTTCTTATAGCTTATTGAGCCTTTATTTACTTTGTTTCCTTGTAAATCTCTTATATCAA
>JAYEHA010000289.1:0-11400 GCA_034659335.1 Bacillota bacterium | reverse complement strand
TAACCGTGGTTATTTTAGTAAATCTAATATTAAGTATATGGATAAGTGTGGCTATGATTTTGTTATTATGATGAAAGGTATGGAAAAATTGGACAGAGAGTTAATTCTATCAAATAAAGGTGGATTTGAAGATAAAAGAAAACATAGTATAAGGATATTTAAAACGAGCGGAATATGGTATAGTCATTCATAGAAGTGCAAGCCACAAAAAATTAAAACTCTTAAAAAAGAGAAATAGTTATTTAATAGAGAAATTAATTCTTTAAAACAGAAAGGAGGATAGCATTTTTCTCATGACTGAAGTCACGAGTCTCCGAATGCTAATCTTATGAATTATAGTGAAATATTTAAGAAGGCATATAAATTAATGGATGAGTCAATAATTGAAACAAATTGTGGGTTGTTATGTAATTTTCATTGTTGTAGAGATAAAGATGAAAATGGTGAAAGGTTAGGTATTTATTTATTACCTGAGGAATATGAAGCTGTTTTTAAAGAACATCCAGAAATTGAAGTTGAATCTTTATCAAAAGAAGAACATGGAGATCTATATTTGCCAGAATCTATTGGGAATCTTAATTATATGTACTGTGATGGAGCTATGAATTGTGTAAGGGAATTGCGACCAATTCATTGTAGAACTTATCCCTTAGAACCGCATATTGAGCAAGGAAAGTTAATGTTAGTTATTGAAAAAGAACAAATTCATAAATGTCCAATATTAAAAATGCAAAATGAATGGAGAGATGAATATATAAATGGGGTATTTAAAGCGTGGAAATTACTTATTCAAATACCAAAAATTAGAACTATGATTAAATATGAATCAAATGAAAGAATAAGAAGTAATAATATTAAAAAAGTGATTATGAATTTTTAATGAATTCATTATTAACTACAAGATTAATATTTAGAATGTTAAAACCTACTTTTTTATCTTTAACCATCATTAAATAAGCACTTTTCTATATTTTATTTTAGTATTTATATTTTATTTGCCTTTTTCATATCTTTTGTAATAAATATATTGCAATAGTGATGATGTGGGTGTATACTAAAATTGTAATATGATTTTTTAAAGAAGGTGATGATTATTGAAATTAGTAAAAAGATTTTTAATCAAATCGAAGAATTAATAGTGATATATAATCCGTTAACAGAAGATATATGGATTAATTTGTTTTGCGAAAAATTATTAGAAACAAATTCTAAAAGATTTGTTAATATTTTTAATAATTATTGCTATACACATTCAATTAGAGAATTGTTTTATGAAGGTAAAACAAATAATAAAATTGGGAATGTTGGTTTAAAAATAAATGATAAAATACAGAATTATGAAGTCAATGCTATTAATGTTGATGAAAGAAATACAGTATTTATATTTAAAAATATTTCTTTATTATTTGAAAAAGATGAAATTATTAAACAAGCTAGATATTACGATGAATTAACTAATCTTAAAAACAGGAAATATTTACTTGATATTTTTAAGGATGATGATATTAGTAAGGTTGTATTATTTTTTGATGTTGAAAAGTTTAAAGATGTTAATGATATATATGGACATTATATTGGTGATTATGTGCTTAAAACTATTGCAACTAGAATTAAGAATGAATTGAAATCGGATGATGTTATTATTAGATACGGCGGTGATGAATTTGTTGTGGTGTTAAATGATGTAGCTGATGATGAAAGCATTAAAGCAATTAGTAGGAGAATTGCTAATGCTATATATCAAAAAATGACGTTTGATAAAATTACGTTAAATATTAAAGTAAATATTGGATATTCCTTATTTCCAGCAGATAGTAGAGATATAAAGACATTGGTGAAATATGCGGATATGGCTATGTATAAGGCTAAACGTAATAGGAATATTATTAATAAATTTGATTATTTATTGTTAAAAAGAATGAAGACAGAAAATAAAATAAAAAAAGCTATTGAAATTGCAATTAAGAATAAAGATATATATGTGAAGTACCAAGGTATAGATAATTTATATAATAGTTCAAGAATAGCATTTGAAGCATTTGTAAGAATAGATGATGAAAAAATTGGTGTTTTATTAGATGTTGCTAAAAAAACAAGTTTAGTAATCGATATTGATAAAGTTGTTGCAGCACAAGTTGCAAAGGTATCAAAACGAGTTGGTGAAACTATATTTATGAATATTTCTTTAAAAAGTCTTTTTTCTGATGATTATTTTACGCATATTAATTATTTGATCGATAAATACATGATAAAACCTGGGGGATTAGGGTTTGATATATCAGAAAAAATATTAGTGAATAACTATAATACAGTTGCTCGTATTAGCAAATTTAAATCATTAGGCGTAGTTATTGCGGTAGATGATTATGGAACTGGAGGCTTAGCATTAAAAGATATTAATTATTTAGGAATTGATATAGTTAAGATAGATAATTCCCTTATTAAGGGAATTAATAAAAATATAATTAATCAAAAAATTGCTAGTTCAATTATTGGATCTTCAAAAATATTTAAAAAGCAAGTAATTGCAAAAGGTATTGAAGATATTGAAACATATAAATATTTAAAAGCGCTAGGATGCTCACATGGGCAGGGATATTTTATTGAAGAACCTAAAGTAATTAAAAATGAAAATACAACTAAAGTGGGATTAATGTATAATCAAATCAAATCAAATTAAATAATAAGAAGTAATAATATTAAAAAAACAATTAAACCTTTTTAATAAATTCAATAAATTTTTTACTTGCTAAACTTAATGGGAATTCATTATTAACTACAAGACCAATATCAATATTAGGAATACTTTCATGAATTTTAATTTGTGAGAGTATTTTTTTTTCGATTAATTCTTCTACAGCATCTTTAGATACATAAGCAATTCCAATTCCGGCAATAGTCATTTCAATGATTAAAGATGTAGTTCCAAATTCCAAATCAAAATCAAAATTAATATTTTCATTTTGAATAAATTTATCAAAAATTTTTCTAGATGATGAATTTTTTTCAAGTGTTAATAAAGTATATTCTTTTAGTTTTAATAGTGAAATAGATTTATCTTTAAAATAATAATGATTATTTGAGTATACAAAAATATTTTTAGATGTCCATAACGTATTAATTGTTACATTTTGATATTTATCATATGGATTAATATTTATAATGCCAAAATCTACTTTCTTATCTTTAACCATTTTTACATTTTCCGGTGAAGAGTTATTAGAGAGTCTGATTTTAATATTTGGATACTGTTTATAGAATTTTTTAATTGTAGGCATTAAATAATATTTAGTTAATGTATCACTTGCGCCAATATGAATTTCACCTGTATCCATGGATTTTATATTTTCAATGTTTTTTTCGCCAGATTTAATAATATTGTATGCTTTTTCAATATGCATAAATAAAAGTTCGCCTTCTTTTGATAAAGAAATGTTTTTACCAGTTCGATAAAAAAGTTTAATATTCATTTCATTTTCTAATTTTTTTATGGACTGACTAATAGAAGACTGTGTTACAAATAGGTCTTTAGCAGCTTTTGAAAAATTGGAATGTTTAGCACAAAAATAAAAAATTTTATAAAGTTCAAAATTCACATTCATATTATGACTCCTTATATATAACATTAGTATTATTAATTATTATTATATCCCATCTTGTGTTAAAATCAAGTTATAAAATGGCTGAAAGGAGAAAAAATGATTACAAGAATATATGTGGAAAAAAAAGAAAATTTTAATGTAGAGAGTAAAAATTTATTAAAAGAAATTAAAGAAAATATTCATATTAATTTAGATGGAATAAGAATAATTAATACGTATGATATTCAGAATTTAGGTTTAGAAGTAAAAGATGAAATTGTTAAGACTATTCTTTCAGAACCAAATGTTGATAGTGTTAGTGAAAATATTAATATGGATATAAACAAATCATTTAGAATAAAACTAGTAACTGGTCAGTTTGATCAAAGGGCAAATTCAGCTATCGAGTGTGCTCAAATTGTAACACTTAAAAAGTTTAATATTGAATCATCTAAGATATATGAGTTACAGGGTGAAATTACGGAAAATGAAATTAAAAAAATTAAAAAATATTTAATTAATCCAGTCGAAAATGAAGAAGTTAAGTTAGAAAAAACAGAAAAATTTGATGATTTTAATTTAGAAATATCTGATGTGGTTGTTATAGATGGTTTTATTAAGTTTAGTGAAAAAGAAATGGAAGTATTTTTAAATAATAATGGATTTGCAATGGATATAGAAGACATTAAGTATATTCAGAAATACTTTATTGATGAATTAAGAAATCCAACAATAACTGAATTAAAGGTATTAGACACGTATTGGTCAGATCATTGTAGACATACTACTTTTTTAACTAAATTAGAAGATATTGAATTTGAAAATAATGATTATATTAAAGATACTTATAATAGATATTTAGATATAAGAAAAGAAATAGGTAGAGATAAAGATAAAGATATAACTTTAATGGATTTAGCAATTATAATGATGAAATATCAAGTGGAAATGGGGAATCTAGATAATCTTGATGTTTCTGATGAAGTAAATGCTTGTACAATTAATGTTTCGGTAGATGTAGATGGAAAAGATGAAGATTATTTAATAATGTTTAAAAATGAAACGCATAATCATCCTACAGAAATAGAACCTTTTGGTGGTGCTTCTACTTGTTTAGGAGGTGCTATTAGAGATCCTTTATCTGGAAGAGCATATGTATATCAAGGAATGCGTGTAACGGGTGCAGGTGATCCAAGAAAAGCTATAGAAAAGACTATTGAAGGTAAATTGCCACAAAGAATTATTACTAAAAAAGCTGCGCAAGGATTTAGCTCTTATGGTAATCAAATAGGACTGGCTACTGGTTTGGTAGATGAAATATATAATGATGGTTTTATTGCCAAAAGGATGGAAGTTGGTGCTGTTGTTGGAGCTACACCAAGGAAAGATGTTAATAGAATTAAACCTATAGATGGAGATTTAATTTTATTAATTGGTGGGAAAACTGGGAGAGATGGTTGTGGAGGAGCTACAGGTTCTTCAAAGAAACATTCTAAAGAGTCAATATTATTATCAGGTGCTGAAGTTCAAAAAGGAAATGCTCCAGAAGAAAGAAAACTTCAAAGACTTTATAAAATACCTGAATTTTCAAGAGCAATTAAAAAGAGTAATGATTTTGGAGCAGGGGGTGTATCAGTTGCAATTGGAGAACTTGCAGAAAGTTTAACTGTAAATCTTGATAATATTCCTAAGAAATATGAAGGACTTAACGGTACAGAGTTGTCCATTTCTGAATCGCAAGAAAGAATGGCTATTGTAATTGATAAAAGTGATTTAGAAATGATTAAGAAGTATTGTAAAATTGAAAATGTTGAAGCAACAGTTGTTGCAGAAGTAACTGATAGCGGAAGATTTATTATGAAATGGAGAAATAAAGAAATTTTCAATATTTCCAGAAAATTTATTGAAACAAATGGAGTTATGAAAACTTCAAAAATTAAAGTTATATCTCCAAAAAATAATTATTTTAAATATGAAAAAATTATTGATTTAAAAGAAAAATTTGAATCAACTTTAAAAGATATAAATGTTTGTTCAAAAAAAGGATTAAGTGAAATGTTTGATTCTACCGTAGGTGCAGGAACTGTATTAATGCCATTTGGCGGTAAATATATGAATACTCCAATTCAATCAATGGTAGCAAAAGTCCCAGTGTTAAAAGGTCAAACTAATACTTGTACTATAATGAGTTATGGTTATGATTCTGAAATTGGTAAATGGAGTCCCTATCATGCTGGGATATATAATGTATTATCATCTATTGCAAAAATAGTATCAACAGGTGGAGATTATAAAGATATAAGATTTTCTTTTCAGGAGTATTTTGAAAGTTTAGGTCAAAATTCTGAGAAATGGGCTAAACCATTTGCAGCTCTTCTTGGAACAATTAAAGTACAAGATGAATTTAATTTGGCTGCTATTGGTGGGAAAGATTCAATGTCTGGAACATTTAACGAAATTAATGTGCCACCAACTTTAATATCATTTGCGCTTGCACAGGCTGATTTTAGAAATATTATATCGCCAGAATTTAAAAATAATGATAGTTATGTATATCAATTGAAAATCGATATGGATAATAACTTTTTACCGGATTTTGATAAATTAAAAAAAGGATATTTAAAAATAACAGAAATGATAAAAAATAAAGAAATTTTATCTTCATATGCAGTATCAATTGGAGGAATAGCAGAAAGTATTTCTAAAATGGCATTTGGTAATAGAATAGGATTTGAATTTAATGATGAGATAAAAAATGAAGAGATATTTTCTTTACAGTATGGATCAATTATATTTGAAACAAACGAGGAAATTAATAATGATTTATTTAATTTAATTGGTAAAACTACTAATGAGTACTGTATTAAAAAATCAGATATGATTATAGATTTAAGCGAAATCGAGAAATTATGGGAAGAGCCACTTGATGAAATTTTCCCGCGATTTGAAAATGAAATAGGGGAAATGACTGAAATTAAATATGTGGAAAAAGAAAGAGAATATTCAAAAGTAGTAATTGAAAAGCCGAAGGTTTTTATCCCGGTATTTCCAGGTACTAATTGTGAATATGATACTAAAAAGGCTTTTGAAAAAGTTGGTGGAGAAGGAAAGATTGTAGTGTTTAGAAACCAAAGTAAAGAAGATATTGAAAGCTCAATTAATGAAATGGTTAAAGTAATTAATGAATCTCAAATAATTGCAATTCCTGGAGGTTTTTCAGCTGGTGATGAGCCAGAAGGATCGGGAAAATTTATCGCTTCTGTTTTTAGAAATGAAAAAATTAAAAAAGCAGTTGAAAATTTATTGAATGAAAGAGATGGATTAATTATTGGAATATGTAATGGTTTTCAAGCATTGATTAAACTTGGATTATTACCTTATGGTGATATTAGAAGTTTAGATGAATTTTCACCTACATTAACATTTAATAAGATTGGAAGACATATATCAAATATTGCGGGAGTAAAAATGGTATCAAATAAATCACCATGGTTAAAAGAATCGAATTTTGATGATGTTTATAACACTCCAATGAGCCATGGAGAAGGAAGATTTTATGCAGGTGAAGAAGTTATAAAAGATTTGATTGAAAAAGGACAGATTGTAACTCGATATGTAGATTTTAATGGTGATATAGCATTAGATGGTAAGTTTAATTTTAATGGTTCAATTGAAGCCGTTGAGGGATTAGTAAGTGAAAATGGTAGAATTTTCGGTAAGATGGGGCATGTAGAGCGAATTAATGATGATGTTTTAATCAATATTTATGATAAAAAAGATATGAAGATTTTTGAAAGTGGTATTAAGTATTTCAGGCACAAATAAACACAAACATTTATTAAAAAAAACGATTAAACATTCGTAAAAGTTATTGACTAGTTTATTTGGTGATGATATTATTAAGTAATACGATTGGGGGGATTAAATGAAAGTTGCAGTTATAATGGGTAGTGATTCGGATTATGAAGTGGTTAAAGATACACTAAAAGTTTTAAAGAATTTTAATGTTGAATTTAGTGCTAAAGTGTTATCAGCTCATAGAACGCCTTTTAAGGCAATTGAGTTTGCTAAAAATGCAAGTGATGAAGGTTATGATCTTATAATTGGTGCGGCAGGTAAAGCAGCTCATTTACCTGGTGTTATGGCAGGGGTAAGTGTTTTACCAGTTATTGGTCTTCCAATTAAATCATCAACTATGGATGGTTTAGATTCATTATTAAGTATAGTACAAATGCCAAGTGGAGTTCCAGTTGCTACTGTTGCAATAAATGGAGCTGTAAATGCAGGTCTTTTGGCAGTTCAAATGTTATCAATTAAAGATAAAGAATTAAGAAAAAAATTTATATTATATAAAGAAGAAATGAAATTAAAAGTTAATCTTAAAAATGACAACTTACAAAAAAGAATTGGAGAGGAGCTGTAAAAATGGAAAAGAAGGGAATGTTATACGAGGGAAAAGCAAAAAAAGTTTATAAGACTGATGTAGAAGGAAAATATATTATAATGTTTAAAGATGATGCAACTGCATTTAATGGTGTAAAAAAAGGAACGATAGTAGATAAAGGTGTAATTAATAATAAAATGACGTCATTATTATTTACACTTTTAGAAGAAAAAGGAATTCCTACTCATTTTGAAAAGATGTTAAATGATAGAGAACAATTAGTTAAAGCGGTTACAATAATTCCTTTAGAAGTGATTATTCGAAATATTGCAGCGGGTTCTTTAGCTAAAAGACTAGGTCTTGAAGAAGGTCTAAAAATGGATAAAACTGTTTTAGAGTTTTGTTATAAAAAAGATGAATTAGGCGATCCCATGATAAATGAGTCTCATATTGATGCTCTTAATTTAGCAGAACATAAAGAGATAGAGACAATAAAAGATCTTAGTTTAAAAATTAATAAAATATTAATGGAGTTTTTCTTAGAAAGAGGAATGAAGCTAGTTGATTTTAAACTTGAATTTGGTAGATATAATGGAACAGTAATATTAGCGGATGAAATATCTCCTGATACTGCAAGGTTATGGGATGTAGAAACTGATAGAAAATTAGATAAAGATAGATTTAGAAGAGATCTTGGTAATGTTGAAGAGACATATAAAGAAGTGTTAGCAAGATTGGAGAAGTAGATGAATGCTGATAAGTTAAAAGATGAGTGTGGAGTAGTAGGTATTTATTCAAAAGATAGAGATGAAATATCAAAAATGTTATATTATGGATTAATTTCACTACAACATAGAGGTCAAGAAAGTGCAGGAATTGCAGTAAAAGATAATAAAGAAATAAAGTATTATAAAGAAATGGGATTAGTTAAAGAAGTTTTTTCAGAAGAAATTTTGAATTCTCTTAAAGGTGAAATTGGAATAGGACATGTAAGATATTCAACTACTGGTGAAAGTTTTGTTTCAAATGCTCAGCCTTTAGTTGTTCATTATAAAGGCGGTAAGATTGCTTTAGCGCATAATGGGAATCTTATAAATGCAATAAAAATTAGAGATGAATTAGAAGATAAAGGTTCGATTTTTCAAACATCTATTGATAGTGAGGTTATTGCTAATTTAATTGCTAGAAATTATAAATATGGTATAAAAGAGTCGTTAATAAAAAGTTTTGAATTATTAAAAGGATCATTTGCTTTGGTAATAATATATGAAGATAAATTAATTGGCGCTAGAGATCCAAAGGGAATTAGACCACTATCTATTGGAAAATTAGATGGTGATTATATTTTATCTTCAGAAACTTGCAATTTTGATATTTTAGGTGCTGATTTTGTTAGAGATGTTGAGCCTGGGGAAATTGTGATTATTGACGATAATGGGATTGAATCTGTTAAGTATGCGGATGAAAAAAAGGCATTATGTTCATTTGAATATGTTTATTTTGCACGACCAGATAGCAATATTGATGGAGTAAATGTTTATAAAGCAAGAGTAAATGCAGGTAAAATTTTAGCTAAAGAATCTTTTGTTGAAGCAGATATTGTTGCTGCTGTTCCTGATTCTGGAACGCCTGCTGCTATTGGATTTTCTCAGGAATCTGGGATTCCTTATGATATTGCTCTTATTAAAAACAAATATATGGGAAGAACTTTTATTAATCCAGATCAAAAGTTGAGAGAATTGGGTGTAAGATTAAAACTTAATGTAGCTAAAGAAAATATAAAGGGTAAAAGGATTGTTCTAGTTGACGATTCTATTGTAAGGGGGACGACTTCAAAGAGAATTATTAGAATGTTAAGAAAGGCTGGAGCTAAAGAGGTTCATTTTAGAATTTCATCTCCTCCTGTTAAATATTCGTGCTATTTTGGTATTGATACGCCTTCTAAAAAACATTTGGTAGGTGCTATGATGACTACTGATGAAATTTGTAAAGAAATTGGTGCTGATAGTTTAGCATATATTAGTATTGAGGGATTAGTTGAGTCTATTGGTATGGGTAAAGACAACTTATGTACTGCTTGTTTTAATGGAGAATATCCAATGGAAGTGCCTAAGATGAGTCATAAGTTTGTATTTGAGAAAAGATAGGTGATTAATATGGATGAAAAAATGACATATGCTTCTGCGGGTGTAAATATTGATAATGCTAATAAAGCAGTTGATAGAATCAAAGGTTATGCAAAAAAAACATATAATAAAAATGTACTTGGTGGCCTTGGAAGTTTTGGTGGATTGTTTCAATTAGATTCTGGATATAAGGAACCTATATTAGTATCGGGAACAGACGGAGTTGGAACAAAATTAAAAATAGCATTTTTATGTGATAAACATAATACCGTTGGTATTGATTTAGTGGCAATGTGCGTTAATGATATTATTTGTCAAGGTGCAAAACCTTTGTTTTTTTTAGATTATATTGCTACAGGTGCGGTATTACCTGAAAATATTGAAGGTATTGTTAGTGGAATTGCAGATGGATGTTTACAAGCAGGTACTCCTCTTATTGGTGGAGAAACTGCGGAAATGCCAGATTTTTATAAAACTGATGAATACGATTTAGCAGGGTTTACTGTAGGCATAGTAGATAAAGAAAAACTAATTACAGGTGAAAATATTAAAGAAGGAGATATCTTAGTAGGACTTCCTTCAAATGGAATCCACTCAAATGGATATTCTTTAGTAAGAAAGATATTTTTTGACAAATTAGATATGAAGGTAAGTGATTATGTTTCTGAGTTTAATTCAACATTAGGTGAAGAGTTACTTAGACCTACAAATATATATGTAAATGATTTCGAAAAAATAAAAAACAAATTAGAAATAAAAGGTATGGTTCATGTAACTGGTGGTGGATTTTATGAAAATATTCCAAGAATTTTACCGGATGGGTTAAGTGTTGAAATCGAAAAAGATTCATGGGAAATACCAAATGTTTTTAAATATATGCAACAAAATGGTAATGTAGAGACTAGAGAAATGTTTACTACTTTCAATATGGGAATTGGTATGATCTTAGTAATTAATGAGAGTGATTATAGTATAGTAAAAGACGAATTAAAAGATTGTAAAAAAATAGGGAAAGTTGTTAATGGGAATTTTGGAGTTAGATTATGGGATTAAAAATTGCAGTCTTGATTTCAGGTGGTGGAACTAATTTGCAATCTATAATTGACAATATTGAAAACGGAGTTATAGATGGAGAAATAAGATTAGTTTTATCAAATGTTAAAGATGCATATGGTTTGACGCGTGCAAGAAAACATAAGATTCCTGGTTTTTTTATTGATAAAGAAAACAGGAATGAGAAAATTTTAAAATTACTTAATAATGAAAATATTGATTTAGTAATTTTAGCTGGATATTTAAAAATATTGTC
>JAYEHA010000288.1:0-2267 GCA_034659335.1 Bacillota bacterium | reverse complement strand
ATTCATTTTATAAATATGATTACGTTCTTCTTTAGTTAATTTTTTCAAGTGAAATACCCCTTCCATTAAGAATTTTTTTTAATGCTTTTAATGATCTATTTATCCTTACGCTTACATTATTTTCTGTTATATTTAATATTCCAGCTATTTCTGGCATTGATAATTCATAATAAAACTTAAGCATAATTATATCTGCATAGGATTTATGTAACCCGTTAAGATAATTTGCTATTTCTTTACTGTCTTCTACTTTTATAACATACTCATCAAGAGCTACTTCATCTTCAATAGCTATTTCATTTATCTCTTCTTCTGTAATTAATATAATTTTCTTTTTTTTATTATAAGTATCATAACAAATGTTTCTTATTATAGTAACCAAATAAGCTCTTGTTTTCTTACACTTTATTTCATTTATTTTTTCTAAATTATTATGAAGTTTAATAATCATTTTTTGAACTGCATCTTCCGCTTCTTGATAATCCTTTAAAATTGAATATGCCGTTATGAATAAATCTTTATGATAATGAGTATATATTTCTTCAAGTTTCGTTCGTTTTTCATCATTATTTATAATCAATAAGAATGTAATCATAATACTCCTTTATATTTTACATTTAACCTATATATTAACTTCTTTACTAAAGTTTAACATAAATGCATTTAAAAAAGAACATTAATTATTCTACTTTTACTTCTTAAAAAAACTAACACAATTGGACTTTTTAAATCGTGTTAGTTTCTACAACTCTTATGTTTCAATATTTTCCAATAATTGCGTCAGTAAAAATATCCTTAAAATATTTTTTTGCAAAAATAGATCTAGCTAATCCTGTAGATTCAATTAAATCTTTTATTCTAATATTTACACCAATAATTTTTTATCATATTTAAAATATTGTTTTTAATTTAAAACAATTGCTAAATTCTAAATGTTATTGTTTTTGATATAAATTTACAAACATAATTAATATGATAAATTGTCTAAATATTCACTTAAATCATCTAATGATATTAGTGGATATGCACCATCTCTAATTAAAAGATTCGTCCCTTCAGAAGTCTCTGAAAATATTTCGCCAGGCACTACTAAAACATCCTTTCCTTGACTTATAGCATAATTTACAGTTATTAAACTGCCACTTTTAAAACTAGCTTCTACTACAATAATAAAATCTGCCATGCCACTTATAATTCTATTTCTTCGAGGAAAATTATAACTAGTTGGTTTTACGCCTAAAAAAAATTCACTAATAACCAATCCGTTATTTACTATATCAAAAAATAATTTGGTATTCTTTTTAGGATAAATATAATCAAGTCCAGATCCAATAACAGCAATAGTTGATCCTTCCCCTTCTAAGGCCCCAACATGTGCATATGTATCAATTCCACTTGCCATTCCGCTAATAACCGTATATCCGCGATTTGAAAGCAATTTGGCCATTTTATAAGCAACTTCATTACCATATTTAGTCGACTTTCTAGACCCTACTATTCCAACAATCTTATTCTTTAATAATTGATTATCTCCTCTTAAATGTAAACTATAAGGAACTTCAGAAATTTCTTTTAATTTATTAGGAAAAATATTATCACTAGTATTTATTAAATCAATTTCCATTTTTTTTATACTCATATTATATTTTTCGAAATATTTTGAATTTTTTTGTAAATAAATTTTATCAAAAAGTGCAAGCGACACTCTTTTTATTTTTAATATTTCTTCTTTTTTATTTAAAAAATCATCAAAATTATTTGCGATTTTTAAAATTTTTGTAATAGTCGCAAAACCAATACCACTAATGTTTTCTAATGCAAAAATAAATTTATTATCCATATTGACCTCCATAAACATTTAGAATAATTAAATTATACCAAATGTTTGTTTGGTTGTCAAATTATTATTTATCAATTTTTGCAATATAAATTAAAATTTCAGCAACAACTTCATATAACTCTTGAGGAATAACTTGCCCTATATTCAAATTTTCTAATTGTTTAGCTAATGTTTCATCTTTATAAATTGCAACATTATTTTCTTTTGCAGTCTCAATTATTTTCTTTGCAATATATCCTGTACCTTTAGCAACAACTTTAGGAGCAATTTCATCATCATTATTATATCTTAATGCATTTGCAATCAACTCTTTTTTCATATTCACACCTTCATATCTATTTTATTAGGAATTTCATTATGAAGTAATTCAATCATTTTATTATCAGTTTGATTAATCTTAAACTTAATTATTACACTATTAAAATTC
>JAYEHA010000287.1:0-2269 GCA_034659335.1 Bacillota bacterium | reverse complement strand
GATTTAGGAATGGCTGTAGGATTGCTTTTAAAAACTAATCAATTTGAAGTAAAAGGCCTTAACTTAGAAGAACTAGGTTTTATTGGCGAACTTTCTCTTAATGGCAAATTAAGAAGTTGTAGTGGTGTTTTGTCAATGATTATGGAAGCAAAAAAACGAGGAATTAAAACTGTAATAATACCAAAAAAAAATGTAATAGAAGCGTCATTAATAGATGATATAGATATTATTGGAATAGAAGATTTACAAAATGTGATTAATTTTTTAATGGGAGAAAAAGCAGAAATAATAACAGAAGCACCCAAAAAAGAAGAAAAAATAATTAAACATAATCTTGATTTTAGTGAAGTAAAAGGACAGACGGAATTAATAAAATATATTCAAATTGCAGTTGCAGGAGGACATAATATTCTTATGGTAGGATCACCTGGATGTGGTAAATCAATGATAGCTAAAAGAATACCGACAATTTTACCTAAAATGAGTAGAGAAGAAGCACTTGAAGTAACAAAAGTATATTCAGTACTAAATACAAATAGTTTTGAAAACTTAGTAGAAGAACGACCATTTAGAGCACCACATCATAATGCATCAACAAATTCATTAGTTGGTGGTGGAAGAAGTGCAACACCAGGTGAAATTTCATTAGCTCATAATGGAGTTTTATTTTTAGATGAAATACCTCAATTTAATAAAAAAACCTTAGATTCATTAAGACAACCTATGGAAGATGGATATGTAACAATATCTAGAGTAGATCAAACAAATAAATATCCTAGTGGATTTATGTTAGTAGCAGCAATGAACCCATGCCCATGTGGCTATTATGGACAAGACAGATGTAGATGCACAGATTATGAAATAGTGAAATATAGACAAAAAGTATCAGGACCAATAATGGATAGAATAGATATTCAAAAGTATGTACATGCAATAAATTTTTTAGATGAATTTGATGAAGAAGATACAGTTAGTTCAAAAGAATTACGCGATAAAGTAGAAGAAGTAAGAGATATTCAAAAAGAAAGATATAAAGACGATGAAGGAATTAATTCAAATGCACAAATGAATGAAAAATTAATAAAGAAATATTGTGAACTTGATGAAGAATGCAAAGAAATTATGAAGAAAGCCTATGAAAAATATAAATTTAGTGCAAGAAGCTACAATAAATATTTAAAAGTTGCAAGAACATTTGCTGACTTTGAAGGACATATTAATATTGAAAAGGAAGATTTACTTAATGCTCTTTCAGCAAGAGATCTTGAAAAAGAAGAAAATAATATGTTGATAATATAATGGATAAATATTTGTATTGGGTATGGCTTGTTGAATTACAAAATTTAGGACCAATTACTCAAAAAAAATTATTAGAAGAATTTAATAATCCAGAAAGTATTTATAATGCAACTAAAGAAGAACTTTTAAAAATAAAAGGAATAGGAAAAACAAGAGCTAAAAAAATATATGAAGATAAATCATTAATAAAAGCTAAAAAAATACTTGAAAAAGTAAAACAAAATAAAATGAATATTTTAATAATGAACGATGAATTATATGATGAAAGATTATTAAAAATAGATAAAATGCCAATACTTCTTTATTATAAAGGTTTTTTAAGAAAAAATGATAAAAGAATAGGAATAGTAGGATCAAGAAGATGTACAACATATGCTAAAGAAATAACAAATAGCATATCAACCTATTTAGCAAAAAAAGATGTAACAATAGTTAGTGGAATGGCAAAAGGAATAGATGGTTATGCTCATACCGCATGTTTAAATGCTAAAGGATATACCATTGCAGTTTTAGGAAGTGGAGTAGATATTTGTTATCCTAAAGAACATATGAAACTTTACAAAACAATAATAAAAAATGGAGCAGTAATATCAGAATATCCTCCAGGAATAGAAGCTTATCCTAAAAATTTTGCAAAAAGAGATTTTTTAATAGCATGTTTTTCAGACAAATTATTTGTAGCTCAAGCATCAAGAAAAAGTGGAGCATTAATTACAGCAAAATATATGAAAAATTTAAAAAGAGAAGTGTTTGCACTTCCTAATAAAATAACAATTAAAGAAAGTATAGGAGCAAATAATTTAATTTTAGAAGGAGCAACAATACTATTAAATAAAAATCAACTCTTAGAAAATGAAAAAGATATAAATAAAAATATAGAAATAAGTAATGATAAAGAAATCATTAAAGATGAAGTAGAAACTAAAATAATAAATATTTTAAAAAATAAGGTATTAACAAAAAATCAATT
>JAYEHA010000286.1:654-2288 GCA_034659335.1 Bacillota bacterium | reverse complement strand
CATCTCTAAAATCATCATTAAACTGTCCTATTCTAGGTAAATATTTTGCATTCCATAAACATGATTTATCATTAAATTTTAACGCTTCTCCCATTTCCCAACCTTCACCTATCATTATTATGGAAGGATCAATTTTATCTAATTCAATTCTTATCATATTCATAGTTTCAACATCTAAAAGACCCATTAAATCAAAACGAAATCCATCTAAATTATACTCTTTAGCCCAAAATACAATAGAATCAATAATAAATTTTCTTACCATTTTTCTTTCTGATGCAATTTCATTTCCGCATCCTGAACCATTATAAAATTCATCTTTATCATTTTTCCGAAAATAATATCCCGGAAATATTTTTTCAAAATTTGTATTATCAATATCATATACATGATTGTAAACAACATCCATAATAACACGTAGTCCTTCATTATGAATTGCCTGAATCATTTTTTTTAGTTCATAAATTCTAGTAGTAGGATCATAAGGGTCAGTAGAATAACTTCCCTCTAACGAATTGAAATTTAACGGATCATACCCCCAATTATAATCTCCTTCTTTTGTTTCATCAACAGTTGCAAAATCATAAATAGGCATCAGTTGTATATGTGTAACACCTAATTCTTTAATATGACTTAATCCACTTTTTAGTCCATCTTTCGTATATGTTTCTATTTCACTAAGTCCTAAATATTTACCTTTATTTTTTATACCACTATTATCATCTATAGATATATCTCTAACATTTAATTCATATATTATAGCATCAGTAAAATTTTGAAATGACGGTTTATAATTATTCCAACTATTAGGATTAGTTATACTAAAATCAATAATAGCACCTTTTACACCATTAACAGATAGACTTCTTGCATAAGGATCTACTACTTCCTCATAAGATATTGCATCTAATGAAATATAGTAATTGTAAAATTTCGCATGTAAATCACCTTTTATCGTTATACTCCATATACCCTTTTCTGATTTTATCATTTCTAAAGTATCATCACACAATATTAGTTTTACATCTTTTGCATATGGTGCCCATAATTTAAATATTGTCTCTTCCTTATTATAATTTACACCTAAATCAGATTTATAATAATAATATCTCGAATCAATTAATTTAAAATCCACAATTGCACCTCTTCCTCAAATTGCTAATTTCACTTTGCTAAAAGCCTACAATATCTAGTTTTTTATTCATTAATATCTTTTTTTTCAATAACACTTCTTATTAATAAAACTATTCCAGCAATCCAAATAATATATCCAGCGAAGACTCCAAGAACTTTAATATATGCCCCAACTATTATTAGCCCATACCCAGCATTAAATTCTTTTTTCTTTCTTCCAACTAACCTTGTTTTAATACTCAAGTACAAGATAATTAATAAACTACCAGAGAACAAAAATTTTACTCCATTTATATAATTTTTTGTAACAAGCATTTCATATATTCCAACCATCAAAAAAATAAGCCCTGCAGTTAATGAAAGTTGTCTTTGCGAAAAATCTGTAAATGTTTTACTCATTATTATATCCTCTCTCATCTATTACTTAATAATACCAAAATATTACTTTTTTTTCTATAAAAAAAGTAATAAATAAAATTTAATTTATTTATTACTTAATA
>JAYEHA010000286.1:0-644 GCA_034659335.1 Bacillota bacterium | reverse complement strand
TTATATTGCAAAATTATATTTTACTTTTATTTATTAGAATTATTGTTAAAGTAATATATTATATTAAAATAATAACTCTTAATTAGTAGCATCTATCACATATTTTATTACTTAATACTAATTCACTTGCAATTCATATAATCCCCAAATGCAACTCTCATATAATAATTAATTGTATTTTCATCAAAATGACTACCTGTATGAAGTTTTCCAATTTCTTTTACCATCGCTACTTTTGAACCTATTATAATATTACCAAGTATTTTTGATTCAACAATATCTGCTTCTTTAATATAAAGTTCTACTTTCACCTGTATTGATTTTTCCTTTCTTAAAAATCTTAAACTATTTTTATCTATAGTAAATTTTGATATAAAATCTGTATTTTCTTCATATTTAATTTTTCCATTTGAAACTTCAAATATCTCATTTAAAGCATTTTTAACAACTTTAAAATAATCTAAAATTTTTTTTTCTGCATCGTCTAACTGTTTCTGTTGTCTAATATTTTCTTTTCTCTTTAACAATTCGTTGTTATAATCTTCTTTAATTTTCTCGATCAATTCTTCTTTAAAATTATAAAAAAAATGTACAGTCATATTTATCACTCCCCAGATACTTAACAAATAATTTTTTTAATCCAT
>JAYEHA010000285.1:0-2288 GCA_034659335.1 Bacillota bacterium | reverse complement strand
TTCAATAGAATCCATAAATCACATCCTCAATCATAATATATTATATCATTAATTAAAACAAAAAAATAGAGGCTATATTATCTCTATTTCTAAATTTGTTAAATTTTCTAAACTTTTTCTCTCTTTTGACGATAGATTAATAACAGTATTATATTATATGGAAGGTGGTAATTTATGATATCAATAAATGACGTTAATATCTCAAAATATAATTATACGCAGAAAATAGATGTTAAAAACAATAACAATCTAATTAAAGTAAAAGCTGAAGAAAAATCTATGGTAACAACTTTTAGTGGGAAAATTGAACTAGATGATTTTGAAAAAATTAAAGAAAAATCAGAAAATGATATTAAAGCATTTGAAGATTTTATTAATAAGATTTTTTCTTATCAAGGAAATCATGCAATTAAAACTAAAAAATCCGTTACTAAAATCGAAATTAAGATACATTTAGGAGAAACTGAAGAAACTCCAGACGAAGAAAATAAAATAACTGGCTATTGGAGCGCAGAAGAAACATCAGCACGAATACTTGATTTCGCAAAAAAAGTTTCAGGAAATAATCCTGAAAAATTTGATATGCTTATTGATGCTTTTAAACAAGGTTTTGAAGAAGCTAAAAAATGTTTTGGTGGTGAATTACCTGAAGTGTGTAATGACACATACGATTTAGTGATAGAAGGTTTTGAAGAAATGAAAAATGGAACTAATATAATATAATAATAAAATCCTATAGATTTTTACTATAGGATTTTTATTTTTTATTTTTTTATTATTGTTTTACCATTCATATAATGCTGTAATACTTCGGGAATTGTTATACTTCCATCTTCATTTTGATAATTTTCCATAATAGCAGCGACAGTTCTTCCAATTGCTAGTCCAGAACCATTTAAGGTGTTAACATAATCTACAGTTTTATCTTCTCTTCTAAATCTAATATTTGCTCTTCTAGCTTGATAATCTAAAAAATTAGAACATGATGAAATCTCAACATAATTATTATAACTAGGCATCCATACTTCAATATCATAAGTTTTAGCAGAAGAAAATCCTAAATCCCCACCACATAATTGCACTACTCTATAAGGTAATTTTAATTGTTTTAATACTTCTTCAGCATTTAATAATAATTTCTGTAATTCTTCTTCAGCGTTCTCAGGTTTTACAAATTTCACTAATTCAACTTTATTAAATTGATGCTGTCTAATTAACCCTCTTGTATCTCGTCCAGCAGAACCAGCCTCTTTTCTAAAACAAGGTGTATAAGCAGTACGGTAAATAGGTAATTCACTTTCACTAATAATTTCTTTTGCATAAAGATTCGTAAGTGGAACTTCAGCTGTAGGAATTAAAAAAAGATCTTTTGAGGGTATATGAAACATATCATTTTCAAATTTTGGTAATTGTCCAGTTCCAATCATTGAATTTCTATTTACCAAAAACGGAGGTAAAATTTCCATATAACCATGTTTTTCAGTATGAAGATCTAACATAAAATTCAGAACACTTCTTTCTAATTTAGCTCCTGAATTTTTCATTACAGAAAATCTAGCCCCAGAAATTTTAGATGCTCTTTCAAAATCAATTATATCTAGCAATTCACCTAAATCCCAATGAGGTTTTGATTCAAAATCAAAATTTGTTGGTTCTCCATTAACTCTAATTAATACATTATCTTCATCAGAATTTCCTTTTGGAGTTGTTTCACTCGGTGTATTTGGAATTTCTAATAATAACTTAAGTAATTCTTCATCAATATCCTTTACATCATTAGTCATATCTTTTACTCTTTGAGATAATTCACCCATTTTTTTAAGTACTTGACTTACATCTTTTCCTTCTTTTTTTAATTTTGGAATTTCCTTCGATTTAATTTTTTGATCATGTCTTAAAGATTCTGATACTGATAAAATTTCTTTTCGCTTATTATCTAATTCTACTATTTTCTTTAAATCATATTCTTTTCCTCTTAAAGCTAATAACTGTTCAACTTCGTCAAAATTTTCTCTTATTCTTTTAATATCTAACATAATTCCTCCTTAAAATTAAAACATAAAATATATACAAAAAAACAAAAAACTCACATCCACAAAAGGACGAGAGTATTCCCGTGTTGCCACCTAATTTAACATATAAGTTCACTTTAGAGCACTCTAACGGATGCAAACCGTTTAACATTACTTAAATATACAGAGTTAGATTCAATTTTACACTATACTAATTTTCACCAACCATTAGCTCTCTAAAATAGAAATAAAATTTACTTGTCTCTAATTTAATAT
>JAYEHA010000284.1:0-11542 GCA_034659335.1 Bacillota bacterium | reverse complement strand
TTTGGCTGCTTATTGAATTAATTAAAATCTCATATTTTTTTAACATTTTTATCAAATAATAAATAGGGGGCAATGAAAATAGCTAATTGCGCCCCCATTTTAAAATTTATAATTGCAAATAATTTTGTTGAAATTCCATTTTTAGATATAAATGAGAGTAAAATAATAGAAGAAATAAAAGAAGATTTGGGTGTTCCTATTCGAACTACAAAAATTCGTTTAGAAGAAATTGATAATACTATTAGTTATCTTGGAAATTTGTCTGCTAATCAAACAGGAATGATGTCATCAAAATATGGTGGATATATTAAATCAATTTTTATTGAAGATGGAGAAATTGTTGAAGAGGGTCAAGAAATAATGCGTCTTGATGATAAAGATATTAATCTTAGTATTGAATCTTTAAATATTAATTTAGCAGAAGCAAAATTGAATTATAATTATCTTTATACTAATTTAGAGAAAATCAAAGAATTATATGATTCAGGAGCAGTTCCAAAAAATGAATTAGATAAAATTACTCATGAATATACTATGGCCGGTTACAAAATTAAAGAAATAGAAATGGGTTTAAAAACTCTTTATTCAAAAAAAGAAGATATGATTATTACAGCATCAATTTCAGGGAAAGTAAGAGGGTTTAATAAAGTTATTGGAGATATGGTGCAACCTGGAATGGTAATGTTTATGATAGATGATATTTCGTCATTATACGTAGAAGTTAAAATGCCAGAATCTGATCTTAATAAATTAGAAATTGGTTCAAATGTATATCTTAATTATAACGATACTAAAATAGAATCAGTTGTAAATTTATTGCCAGATAGTATTAACGAAAAAACAAGAATTGGTATTGTAGAAATAGGACCAATTAGTTTAGACCAAATGGATAATGTTGTTTTGGATAGTACAGTTAATACAGAGTTTATCATAGATTCATTTGGAGATGTGTTACTTATTAATAAAAACGCGGTAAAAACTATTGGAAATAATAATTATATATATTTACTTAGCGATGAAAAAGTAATCGAAAAAGAAATTAAAATAATTTTCACTCAAAATAACAATGTAGTAATTACTGGTGATGTAAAAAAAGATGATGTAATTGCTAGTAGTAATTTAGCGGCTTTATATAATGGTGCAAAGGTATTATTATTTGAGGAGGTTGAATAAATTGAATATAGGTAAAACTGCTGTAAAAAATAAATATTTAGTAATATCGTTTATTATAGTAATAATTATATTTGGTGTATTTGCAAAAATGAATTTGCAAACTCAATTGGCACCTGATACTAATGCACCAAAAGTTACTGTTATGGCAAAATATCCTGGTGCAGCTGCTCAAGATGTAAGTGAAAATTTAGTAAAGCCACTAGAAGAGAGTTTTGGAAAATTAGAGGGGATTTCAAATATTCAATCGGATTCTATGGATAATATAGGAATAGTACATCTATACTTTAAATATGGAACTGATGTTGATAGTGCAGCAATAGATGTTCAAAATACAATAAGTAGTTCTATGGATAAATTGCCTGAAAATATTGGTGCGCCAAAAGTACTTAAATTTAATACTTCTGATAAACCAATAATGACTTTAGCAATTAATAGCGATACAATGAGTCTTAAAGAAATACGTCGAATTAGTGAAGATAATATTGCTTTTGAATTACAGTTAATTGATGGTGTAGCTGCAGTAGAAATGTTTGGTGGTTATATTGGTGAAATTAGAATCACTTTAGATGAAAATAAATTTAATTCATACAATCTTATGTTATCAGATATATCTAGAGCTTTAAATGAAAATAACATTAGTGCACCAGGGGGATCTTTAAAAGATGGTGATAAAAATATTTCATTAAAACTTGATGAAAAATATACAACTATTGAAGAGTTAGAAAATATTAAAATAATTTTAGCAGATGGTAATAGTGTATATTTAAAAGATATTGCTACAATAGACTATTCAATAGAAGATTTAGAGAGTATGTATAAATTTGATTCTGAAGATAGAATAGCTCTACAAATACTTAAAAGCAAAGATGCAAACACTGTAGAAACAGCAGAAAATATAAAACTTAATTTAGAAGAATTAGAAAAAAAATATCCGTATTTAGATATTAAAATAGCGCAAGATGATTCTACATTTACTAATCAAATGGTAAATAATATGACAACTAGTATAGTTTTAGCAATATTATTTACTACAATTATTATATTTCTTTTTCTTTCTAAGATTAATCAATCTTTAGTAGTTGCATTTTCAATGCCTTTAACTTTCTTAAGTACACTTGGGCTAATGAAACTTTTTGATATGAAATTAGATTTAGTTACTTTATCTGCTTTAATATTAAGTATTGGTTTTGTAATAGATAATTCAATAGTAATTGTAGAAAACATAATGAAACACAAAGAAAATGATAAAGAAGGCGGAATTGTAAGTGCTGCGATAAATGGAGTAAATGAAATAGCGGGATCAGTATTATCAGGGACAATTACTACAATTGTTGTATTAGTACCACTTATCTTTATGCAAGGCTTTGTAGGAGAGATGTTTAAACCTGTCGCTATGACATTGATATTTGCACTTTCATCTTCTGTAACTGTAGCATTTATAGTAATCCCTATAGTAACAATATTTATGGATAAATTTTCATTTAATAGAGTTGAATCGGTATTAAATTTAGTGACAAAACCATTCAATAGAATGATGGATTGGATTTTAGATAGATATTTATTTATACTTAAAAAATCAATTAAAAGTAATTTAATTTTTGTTGTAGTTTTGTTATTACTTTTAGCAAGCGGTTTTGCATTATATAATAAAGGAATAGAAATGCTTCCTAAATTTGATAGTGGAGTAACTTATATATCTGTTGAAACAGAAACAGGTACATCCATTGAGGAAACTGCAAAGACGTTTAGTTATATAGAAACTATACTTGAAAAAGAAGAAAATATTATTGGATATGATACTCAAATAGGTTTTGAAAAAGATAGTACGATAATGAGTGAATTTAATACTATGGCTTCTAATCAAGGTGTAATTACAATAAATTTTAACACAAGAAAAGAAAGAGAAGAAGATATTTGGAGTATTCAAAATAGAATAAGAACTGAAATAGAAAAGATACCTGGAATAAAAAGATTTGTTGTTAAAGAAAAGGGTGGAACTGCTAATAGTAGTGGCGGTGTGCCAATAGATATTAAAATTAGTGGTGAAGACCAGGATGTATTATATAGTTTGGCAGTAGATTTAGAACAAGAATTAAAAGAAATTGAGGGTATGATTAACGTCTATAAAAGTTTTAATATTGATAGCCCAGAATATATAATAAAAACAAATGATGCACGAATTAAAGAACTTGGATTAAATAATGCTTATGTAGCAAAATATATTTTTGAGTTAGTAGAAGGCGTAAGTGTTAATGAACTTAATATGGAAGAAAGAGATGAGAACATTAAAGTTGTATTTAATGAAGAATCTAGAAATACTATTAATGAAGTAATGAAGCAAACTTTAAAAACTCCATATGGAGCTATTGTACCTCTAAGCGATATAGCTTGGGTTGAAGAGTCTAAAAGGTCAAATATTGTAACTAAGGATGATTTAGAGTATACAATAAATGTTTTAGGTTATACTGAAGGGCGAGCATTTAGTTTTATTACAGATGATATATATGAACTATTAGAAGCATATGAGTTACCAAATGGATATGAAATTGGATTAACAGGTCAGCAGAATGATTTGATTGAAGCAATGTCTGATATGGTATTTTTATTAGGCTTATCAGTAATGTTTGTATATTTAGTATTATTACCTCAATTTAAATCATTTATTTTGCCAATTGTAATAATGGCATCTATACCACTTGTTGTAATAGGTGTAGCACCTGCATTATTACTTACAAATAAATTTATTTCAATGCCAGTATTATTAGGTTTTATTATGCTAGCGGGAACTGTAGTAAATAATTCAATTTTATTAATAGATCGTTCATTAGAAAATATTAAATCTGGTATGACGTCAGAAGAAGCAGCAATTGATGGTGTAAGAAACAGATTTAGACCTATTATGATGACTGTATTATCAGATGTAGTTGGTATGATACCTTTAGCGTTTCAATTAGCGTTAGGATCCGAACGATTTTCACCTTTAGCAGTAACTGTAATTGGAGGTATTTTAGCATCGACTTTCTTAACACTTATATTAATACCAGTAGTTTTTTATAAATTAACTGATAAATCTATTGTTACAGTTTAATGTTTATAATAAATGGTATATATAAATATAATATTTAAGTTTTAAGCTTTAAATAAATAATAAATAAATTGTATGAACGAGAGGAGGAAAATATGTTTAATAAAATTTGTAAATATTTTAGAAAGTTACATCGTTATTTAACACCAGTTTTTGTTGCTATTACTATAATCTATATGTTTATATCACAAGCTCCAATATTTGAGAAACTTCAAAAAATTACTATGTTAACTCTTGCGGTAACTGGATCATTTTTATATATTCAGATATATTATAATAAGTATCGCAAAAAACTTAAAAAAAATAAAAAGAATAAGTAAATTAGTTAAAAAGAAAAATGATTCACTAGATTTTATAGTGAATTATTTTTTATTGTTATAAAAAGATTTTTGAAGTTTATTATAATTCGTTTACTTTCCAATTGTGATCTACCCATAAACCAATAATTTCAACATTATTAAACCATGTTTTAATTAACTCAATGGATTCTTTTATTTGTAGAATTTGTTCATCTTTCTTAGCTGGATTTCCACCGCAATCGTAATGTCCTACCATCGCAATAGTAGTAGATTTATGTTTATTAATTGATATTTCAAGTCTATCTTTTATTGAATTTACTAGTGTTTTATTAATGTTTTCTGCTAAAATTTTGTTTGGACCCGCTTCTGTGATAGTGTCTACATAATCAGCTTTATATTTATTAGTTAAATATTCATTAACAGGTATTTGGACTCTCCCATCCATACAATTAACAGTAGTTACAAAATTTCCATGATTTGACATATTATACCTCCATATATTTTATCACTATTATTATTAATAGCATCTAAGTCAATCATAAAATATAGTTAAAAATATGTCAAATATAATAAGAAAAAATATGTTATTATATTAAATATATCTGAAACTCCCACCACTGAAGTAGTGGGAGTTTTGCTCGTTTTTGTAAATATTCAAAAGATGGGAAAGTAATACTTTTAGGCGTTACACAATTGGAGTTGTAGGTTTTTTAGGGTTATTTAGTAGTATTTTTGAAAGCGAGTTTATTATTCCGAAAGATATTATTTTATGGGAAAATATTCTTTTTTTAGCTATTGTATGTACAGCAGTTGCATTTATTGTTCAAACAATTGCGCAAAAGTACACTACATCAATACATACAATAGTATAATTCTAACTAATATTTAGTATAGATACTGAAGCACTTAAACTATTACCATTTAAGCAGATTGTTTATTGCTCATTCGCTACAATACGGAATATAAGTTATTCTAATCACAGATTAGACACTTGCACAGCAAGCTGGATTATAATCTAGTTGTAGTTTTTCAACGAATACCCTGAATATTTTACACAACAAAGGGTTAATTGTCGCAACTCCATATATTCAATTGTTAAGCTTATTGTATCAGAATTATATTAAGATAACAATAACAATCAACGGGGATGAATTTCCACAAATATTTGTAAATAGGAATAATTAAAAAATAAAAATTTATAAAATGTAACTAATTTGTAACACATTACCCCTACCCATAGGGGGGCAAGTGTGATATTATATATTTATTAAATTGTATATAATAATAGGAGGAAAAAATGAGTAATAAATTTCAATATGATATTATAGTAATTGGATTAGGGCCAGCAGGAATGGCAGTATCTGCTATGGCACCGTCAATGGGAATGACAGTTTTAGCTATAGAGGATCATAAAGTAGGTGGAGAATGTTTAAATTATGGTTGTACTCCAAGTAAAGCATTATTAAAATCTGCAGAAGTTAATTATACTGCAAACAATACTGAAAAATATGGTATTAAATTAGAAGGGAAAACTACAGTAGTTAATCCTTTAGAAGTGGTTCAAGAAAAAATAGAAGAAATAAATGGTACTAAAACAATGAAGATGTTTGATAAAAATATGGTAACTTTTATTCTTAATGAAGGAAAAGCAAAATTTATAGATAATCATACTGTAGAAGTTGGTAATAAGCAGTATACTGGTAATTCAATATTTATTGCAACTGGTGCCAAGCCATTTGTGCCACCAATTCCTGGTATAAATGATGTTGAGATACTTACTAATTTAAATATGTTTGAGCAAGATGATATTCCAAGTTCCCTTACAATAATTGGTGGTGGAGCTATAGGAACTGAAATGGCTCAAGCTTTTTCTAGACTGGGTTCAAAAGTTACTATTGTACAAATGGATCCTCATTTAATTCCAATTGGTGATGAAGAAGCAGGAAGACTTTTAGAGAAAAAATTTATTGAAGAGGGTATTTCTGTCTTTAATAGTACAAATATTGAAAAAATCGAAAAAGATGGAGAAATAATAGTTGTAAAAACGAATAAAGGTGATTTTAAATCTGAAAAACTTCTAGTTGCGGCTGGTAGAAAAGTATCTACTGAATCTTTAGCTCTAGAAAATATTGGTGTTGAGACAACTAGAAAAGGAATTATTGTTGATGAATTTATGAGAACTAATATTGAAAATGTTTATGCAATTGGTGATTGTAATGGTATAGCTCAATTATCACATGCTGCAATGCATCAAGGGATGCTTGCGCTTATGAATTCAATTAGTCCTCAACCAATTAATAGACTGAAAAGAATTAATTATGTTGTTCCTTGGTCAGTATTTACCAAGCCTGAAATAGCTCAAGTAGGATTAACAGAAAAACAAGCTAAAGAACAAGGAATTAATTATACTCTTTCTAGAACAGAGTATTCAGACTATGGTAGAACTTTGACTGATGGTGAAACTGATGGTTTTGTTAAAGTAATATCTAATGAATCTGGTGTTGTTTTAGGAGCTACTATAGCTGGAAATGTTGCAAGCGAATTAATACAAGAGTGGACAATTGCAGTTCAAAATCAGTTAACGCTATTTAATATTGCAATGACACAACATTCTTTTCCTACATTATCAATAATGAATAAAAGAGTGGCTGAGAATTGGATGATGGAAATGGCTAAATCTGGAGCTATGGCAGATATGATGAAAAACTTAATGGAATAATATTTAATTAAAAAAAGAGTAAAACATTAATTGTTTTACTCTTTTTGATTATGAAGCATTGTTTTTTCAAATATTTGAAGAATATACATCCCTATTGAAGAAATTAATACTATGATAGATACAAATTTCCACGCGCTTGTATATGAGATTGTTTTTAATAAGTTTCCGACTATTATAGGGCCTAAAAAATAGCCTGCTCCCATAATTACGCTTAGTAGAGAGTTGATTCTCCCCCTATGTGAAGCTGGAGTATGATTAGCAATAAATGGCATTACACTTATAACTAGGATTATTTCTCCAAGTGTGAAAATAAATGCGCTTAAAACGAAAGAAGATTTTGTTTCAAAAAATCCTAAAAGTCCAAAACCAATAGTATATAATAATCCGCCAATGACAGCATTTCTTAAATTATTTAATTTAGAAAATAGGCTGGTAATTATTGGAGTAAATATTATTACTATAATTCCATTAAAGCTTGCAAGCATTCCAAAAAGTTTTGCTCCTTCATTAGTAAATAATGATTCTAAATGCATAGGCATTAAAAAACTCCATTGTGAATAAGTAAAATGATATCCTAAGGATAAAATGGCAAATATTAAAAGAACTGGTCTTTTTAAAAGAACTTTTATTGCACTTCCTTTAACTGATTTTTCAAGTCCTTCTTCTATTATTTCTTCTGTTTTAAAAAGTGTTTCTTTAATAAATATAGTTATTATTATAGTAGATAGTAAAGTCGTAAAAGCATCTAGTAAAAAAAATAGTCTTAGATGATTATTAAATAATAAACCACCAATAAAAGGGCCAATTGCGAATCCTAGATTATTACCTAAATATGAAAGAGAAAAACTTGCATTTCTATTTTTAGGTGTAGTTAAATCGGCAATTAATGAGTCAAATGCTGGGCGGCTAGAGTGCAGGATAGTTCCACCAGAAAATATTAAATAAACCATTAGCATACTCGGTTCTATAAAGCCACAGAATGTAAATAAAATTGTTGCAATTATATTTGGATAAATGATTAATTTTTTTCTTCCAATAATATCAGTTAATTTACCACCAATTATACTGACAGGAATAGAAATAATACCTGATAGAGCAATCCAAAATCCTGTTTCTGCCTCAGATAATCCAATTTTTTTGGTTAGCAGTAGTGTTAGCATTGGAAATATAAATAAACCAGTTGAATTAATAAATCTTGAAATTGCAACGACATATATTTCTTTGGGTAAGCCGTGATATATTTTAAATATTGCATTAATTTTTTTCATATTTACTCCTATCAATTTCAATTATTATATTTTACTATAAATTTGTAATAAAAGAAAGTAAAAGATTATCTATAATATGAAAAATTATTTTTTGGCTTGTTCTAAACATTTATTAACACCATTTTTTATTCCATTACTTGTATATGTTGCGCCACTAACTACATCTATATCTGTAGAATTATTTTTTAATATATTTTCTATAATCGTTGGAGTTGCAAATTTAACGTATGATTTTGTATCATTATGGTCTAAAATTGTAATGTCCGTTATAATATCGTTTTCAATATTAATTTGTATAACCATATTTCTTCTATAAGCATCAACTGTTGCTTTATAAGTACCATCATTATAAATATATTTAGTTGTAGGATTAGAATTAGAATTAGAATTAGAATTAGAACTATTAGTAGAAGAGACATTTATTGTTTTTTTTGCAATAGTTAGAATATTATTATTTGAATTGTATTTTTCAATTAATATAAAACTAAAATAAATAGTAAGCAATAATGTAATAAATGTTATAACTCTACTGAAATTTGTTTTTAATCCAATTGCATTATCAATTTTACAGTTATCAATACAAGAGTTGCAGTTTAAGCAATTAATATTATTAACTGTATCTAAAGATGAGACTTTGATATTTACAGGACAATTTTTGTCACAAATTTTGCAATCTACGCATTTATCAGGGTTTCGAGTTACTTTAAAAACTCTGTTGATAGAGATTATATTAAAAAATGCACCATAAGGACATAAATAATTACAAAATGGTCTATCATATGATAAAGATAATAATGTTACTATTAGTAAATAAATGCTTCCAGATATGGTTAAACCACCATAAAATATTCTAATAAATGCATGATATGGATCAATATTTATATATAAGTAAATTGATTTAAATATTATAAGTAAAATAAGAAGTCCTAAAAATATATATTTGAGAAATATAAGTGTCTTATGAATTTTATTAGGAATTTTTCTTGATTTGATACCAAGCTTAATACCAATTTTTCTAATTATTCTTTGAAATGTTCCAAAAGGACATAGATAACTGCAAAAAATCGGGCCAAATAAAAGTGTTAATAAAAGTGATATTATACCAATTAAAATCGGACCAAATTGAGGGTTCATATTATTATATATACTTATTAATGTAGCAAATCCACATAAGTTATGAATATATTCAAAATTAAGATTCAAGTTAATAAATATATTAGTTCTCATTAATAATAAGAGAATAATTGCAATTGGAAATATTATCCAAGGAAGATATTTTAATTTAATTTTATTTTTCATAAGTAACCTTTCTTTTTTTATGTATATAAGTAAATGTGCAAAGAGTAGGATTTTACACCTACTCTAAAAATTTATTTTCTATTAAATCCTCTACCATTTCCTCTACCTACATTTTGTCCTAATTTTTCTTGCGAACCATCCATATTTGACATTCTATCAGTCATAAAATCTGCTTTTTCTTGAGAAATTGTTCCATTTGCAACTAATTCATTAAGTTGAGTTGTCTTTTCATTTAATATTAAAGCATGAAATTCATCAAGAACATTTTCATTTTCAGCAATTTCATGTAAAGTTAAATTACTAGCAAGAATTTCAGCTTCAGTTAAATCTGTAATTGATGCTAATTGAGAAGCTCCATTTTCTTCATAATTAAATGACATACCTAATTTTACATTTTTTCTATTACTTTCTCTCATTAAATTAAATTCTTCAGCTGATAAAGTCCTACCATAACCTGGTTCTACATTATTATTTGAAGATCCTTTTTTAAAACCTCTTTCAAAAGTATCGGCTACATCAGCAAACGACAATGCTCCAAGACTTAATACAATAACTACTACTAAACCAATTGATAATGTTTTTTTCATGTTTGTTCATCTCCTTATAATTTTTAGTTCAACTAAGTTAATTAACTTTTAACTTAATTACATATTACTGCTGTAATATGGCAAGTTTGTGACATTAATATGAAATATTAACTATTTTTCTTTGAAATATAATTAATATAGCCACCTAAAATTATTAAACAAGCTCCACTAATAGTTATTATGTCTGGAATTTCAGACCAAATAATAATTCCAAAGAATATTGAAAAGATAATATTTATATATGTATATATAGCTAGTTGACCAGCCGGCGCATAGCTATATGCTGTAGTCATAAAAAGCTGAGCTATGAGAGATGAAACAGCAAGAAGAATTAAAAAAATTAATTCATAGAGTGTTGGGTATATAAAAGTTTTTGTTATTGTCATAACTGATACAGTAATTATTGTGGTTAAAAGTGCAAAATAAAATACTATAACTAGAGGTTTATCGGTTTCACTTAATTTCCGGACTGTTGTATAAGCTGAACCTGCAAAAAATGCTGATAATAAAGCTAATAACGTTGGAATAATCGATAAGTCAAATGTTGGTCTAATTATTAGTAATGCTCCTAAAAGTGCTAAAAATAATGATATAATTTGTTTTTTTGTAATTTGTTCTTTTAAAAAAATAAAAGATAGTATAAGTACAAAAAACGGTGAAAGTTTATTTAGAATAACTGCATCTGCTAAATTAAGTATTGATAGAGCGCTATAATAACAAAAAATGCCTAAAATGCCTAAAATTGACCTTAGAATTATAAGTTTAGTATTATTAGGCTTTAAAGATAATTTGCTTTTATATATTGTAATTAATATTGGGATAAGCCCAATTGAATTTCTGAAAAATATTTTCTCTATAACGGGAATATTAGGTGTAAGTTTAACAGCAATTGCCATTATTGAGAAAAAAAGTGATGATAGTGAAATATAAACTATTGCTTTAGTTTTATTATTCATATAAACTCCTCGTATGTTAAATATTATTTTTTATTTTACTATAGAAAGCATTAGACACACAGTATAATAAAAAAAATAGTAAAAGTAAAGTTAAATAAGAATATAATTAAAGATAGAAATATAGCAGGGGGAAAAGAAAAAAGTATTTAATTAAAT
>JAYEHA010000283.1:0-2305 GCA_034659335.1 Bacillota bacterium | reverse complement strand
TAAAATAGTTCAATCTCATGGAGATATTGAGCATTTTCACCAAAGCCTTGACTATATTAAATATGCAAGTGAAGAATATGTTATTTTATCTAGAAGTTATATGATTTGCAATATTGACATTAAAAAGGCATTTAGAGAACATCTTAAATCTGATAGTGATATTACAATTATTTATAAAAATGTTAAAAATGATGAAAAATATCATAATCTTGATACTTTAAATATTGGAATGAACAATTCATTAATTGGTATTGGTAAAAATGCTGGTAAATTAGATAAAATTAATTTATCTATGGAAATGTATATTATGAGGAAAGATATTTTAGTTAAAGTAATTGAAGAGGCGGTTGAAAAAGGAGATTCTAATTATTTGAAACAAGCTTTATTTTTAGAACTTGTTAATCATAAAGTTTCGACATATAAATATGATGGATATGTAGCATGTATAAATTCTTCTAAAAACTATTATGATGCAAATATGGATATGCTAAATATGGATATATATGAGCAATTGTTTAATAATGAGCGTCCAATTTTTACTAAAGTAAAAGATGAACCTTCTACAATATATAGGGAACATTCAAATGTTAAAAATTCTTTAGTAGCAAATGGATGTGACATTGAAGGTGAAGTTGTAGATTCAATTATTTTTAGAGATGTTCATATTAAAGAAGGTACTAAAATAAGTAATAGTATTATTATGCAAAGATCAACAATTGAAGAAAATTGTTCTCTTAATAATGTGATTTCAGATAAATATGTTAGAATTACGAGAGATAGTGTTTTAGCTGGAGATAAAAAAGCACCATATATAATTTCAAAAGGTTTAACTATTTAACCTGACTTCAGAACATAATTTATAAAAAAAGTTCTAAAACCATCTATTCACATGGTATTTAGAACTTTTATTTTTGCATTAGTTGAATGTTTAATAATATAATCTTTTACTAAATCAAAATCAGCAGTATCGACATATACCTGATTACGATTTAGTGTTTCATTAACATATATAACATGTCTTTTTTTGTTTATAGTAACAGTTTTGACCTTTGAAAAGCTACAATAAAGATTTTGTTTTGAACCTGATAATAGTCCTGCAGCTGTAGTTTGAACATTACCTGAAAGGGTACCAGCTAAAATAGTAATCATAGAAATTGTTTGATTTTTTTTAAACTGTTTTTGCATTTGTATATGGTTAATACCTTTTTCATCCATTTCAAAGACTACACAATATTTTCCGCCGTTTATTATTATCATAATTGGATAAGTAATTATCATTAAACCACCTAGAATAGCAGTAACTAGAGCTGTTGTTTTAATAAAAAGAGTTATAGCTAATAATAATCCATCACCATCAAATAAAGTGCCGACAGAAACTAATAATGCAGGAAACATTGAACATAAAACTACAACCTTAGTAATTGTAATTAATATTACTGGATTTTTCCACATATTCACTTCATATACCCACCTAATTACGCCATCTTTTCCTATCTTAATAGCAGGACTAAATTTTAGATTTGACTGTTTGTCAGAAAACATTATAATTCCCCTTTCATTTCACTGTTGTTTATTAAGTTATATACAATAATTATATCATAAATATGTTGGGTTTATATATGAAATACTATTAAATTCAGCTGCAAAAAGTAAAATTAATTTTCAATAAAAGATATTTAACTATCAACAGAATCTCCTAAATGTGATAAAATAAAAGAAAAAAGATTAGGTAGTGTCAAAAGTCTATGAAAAACTAAATTTAAATTCAAAAAATAAAGGATATCTTTTTATAAACAAATTAGAAACGGAGATTTATTAGTTATAAGTATAAATTTTATATTTTGCAAAAAACTATTATACTTGTAATTAGCTAATAACATCTTTATATAGCGATTATATGAGGTGATGAAATGTTTAAAGTGCTTTTTGTTGCATCAGAAGCGAGTCCGTTTATTAAGACTGGTGGACTTGGAGATGTAATTTATACATTGCCTAAAACTTTAATAGAAAATAGAATTGATGCAAGAGTAATTATTCCGTTATATGAAAAAATAAAATTGGAAAATCTTGATAAATTAGAATTTATTAAAGATTTTCCAATTACATTAAATAAGCGTAAAAAAAATGTAGGTTTATTTAAAATAGTTTATGAAAATATAATTTATTATTTCATTGATAATAAGTTGTATTTTGGTTGTGGAGAAATATATGATGATTATGGAAAAGATGATAAATGTGAAAAACATGTTTTTTTTAATAAAGCTGTTTTAGAAGCAATTAAATATATTGATTTTATTCCAAATAT
>JAYEHA010000282.1:0-11566 GCA_034659335.1 Bacillota bacterium | reverse complement strand
CCTTTTGAGATAAAAAGCATATATTTCTATAAAATTTATAATTATTTATATAATATTCCTACTATCATTAATCAAAATAAAGTTAATTCGCCACCTTCTGACCCAGCATCTACATCATCTGATCCGAAGGTTTCATTTGCAGTTTTTCTTTCAATATAACTTGTAAATTTTGCTTCAATGGCTTCATAATAATCGTTGGTACTTTGCCATGTTTCTAAATCATGCTTTTCGAGTAATACTTCTTTTATATTCACTGCTTGAATAATTGATTGATCAAGAATATCTTGGATTTTATTAATTTTACTAGACATATCACCAAAGGATTCGAACTCGCTAATAATAAAGTGCACATCTTCATAAAGAGATGACGTAATATTAATAAGTTCAGCAATTGTACTTTTAACAGCATTTTTAACTGTCCGAAGTTCTTCTTTTGAATTTTCTATCGTATCTGAAGCCTTATACAAATCTTCAGAAATTTGCTCTCTAAAAATACTAAATTTGCGAATATCTTTTACTAATGTTTTTTCAATTTGATTAAAAACCTCTTGGTTTTCCTCAGTAAAATCTATAAAAACATCGATAATTTTTTCTATATTTTCAATATGTCCAGTATCATTACGGTTTAATCGGGCAAACTCAATTTTCGCTAGTAACTTAATTCGACTAAAACGACCGGCCATTTTACTAATCCTAGCAAAATCATTTTCAAGTTCCCCTAGATATTCGTTTAAGATATCATCAGATTCATCTAATTTAGAATAACCACTGATAATTTTATTCGTTTTATCTTCAAAACTTATTGTTTCATCAATTACAATAGCATTTTTTTTATCAATACTCGAAGTTACAGTTGTACCTGTTTGGATACCTTCAACCATAAAATCCCATAAAGTTGTCCCTTCATTATTAATGACTTCTAAGATTTCATCCATTTGCAAAGCCTGTTCAAGGATTCTATTAATTGAAATAGCAAATTGTTCATCAACATTACTAACTAGATTTTTAGAAAGTTCTCCAATATCAATGATAAACTGTAGTGTATTCAATGCTTCGGTCATTTCTAAGTCATCACTATTAAATTTTTCTATAGCTTCACTTAAAGTAAATATAATTTCGGTTAAATTCTCCATGTTTTGACGAATCAAGTCTTGTCCTTGTAATTCTATTATGATTTTTTCAATAGGTTTTAATGATTTTTCAACTTGTCCTATAAAGTCTTTAATTAACATAGAAATGCCTTCTAAAGACTCAATAATATCTTTAATCGCTTTAATCAAGGTTTTATTGTATTGATCAAAAATTTGATTTTCAATCGCCCCTAAGGATTCTAATTGACCTGTGAAGTTCTTATTCCAATTTCTAAGAACGATTATATTTTCTTCAAAGATGTCATAATCCTCTTTTACTTTCTTTGATAATTGATTAATCTCTTGGGAAATAACACGAAACGCTTCGCCGTGTTCGAGTCTCGATGAAAAAATAATAGCATTAATTGAAAGTTGCTCTAAACTGCTAAAAACTTTTGTTAATTCCTCAATCAATTTCAGTATAGTATTAAAATTTACTTTGTCTTCACTATCAGAAGTGATCCGATTCAATAGCTCTTTAATATTTTTTTGACTAACTAAATCATTATAAATGTTTTTCATCTCCTGTTCTAAATTATTAACTAAATTAATAAAGGTGTTTTCATCATCTATCTCTGCATTTTCAAACTTCTTTAGCAATTGTTTTGACTCGTAAATAGCAGTTTCAGCTTGGTTTTCCAGTTCAGGTAATTTATCAGAAATAAAGCCATAAACCATTTCTGAATCATCAATCATTTCCTGGATTACGGATTCAATTGTTAGTAAATTAATATCAAAAGTTTTCATAATTACTCCTTTATAAATCAAAATTAATCAAAAAAAGTTAAATTTGATTCTTCTTTATCTTTTTCTTTATATTTTTTAATTGCTTTTTCTTCATCTTTATATGTTTTATCTAACATTGATTTTATATGAATGCGTCTTAAATATATTTTGAAATTATTTGATATAAAAAATATTTTTCTACCATGTTTCCCGCCAGTATCTCTAGAAAGAATTTCAAAATTTTCTTCGTTAAGATAGTCGATTGCGAAATTTATATTGTTGTAAGCAATTGAATGATCACCTTGATTCAATACTTTACCACCACCAAAAACTTTTGCTTTAATATATTTCCTATCAGCTCCATGCTTAATCATCTGATTAATAAGCATTTCCATGGCATGAATGCCATAACGTGTATCTGCTGTTAAATTACTCTCTGAAAATTTAGTTTTAGTTGAAATCATAATGTGATTTAATCCAGAAATTCTATTAACTGAATCATGCAAACAAACTGATACACATGACCCTAAAAGTGTTGATAGAATTACATCTTCATTTTTTGTTGCATAGTATTCACCTGGAAATATTTCAATTATCTTTTTCCCATGCTTTTTTGAAAAGAATGTTCTCATAAAATCACTGCACCTTAATTTTCAGTTAAAAATATTCCGTCTAAAGCTGTAATTCTGAAAAGCTTTTTAATATTTTCATTAACATTTTCTGTTTTTAATTCAGTATTTTCTTTTATTGACTCTTTATAGATTGATACCAACATACCTAAGCCAATTGAATCAACATAATTTGTTTCTGAAAAATCCAAAATAAGTTTATCAGTTTCTTCCATTCGGCTGAGAATTTCTCTTTTAACATTTTTTACATTTTCTGATACTAAATCAACATTTATTTTATAATTCGTCATCGTTTTACCCCTTTAAAATAGATACTTACTTATCTGCTTAAGCCCTAATATATGATCAACTGCATCGAGTTTTATTGCTTTGGCAGGCATACCAAAAATAGTTGCTGATGCTTCACTTTCTGCTATTGTTAAGACTCCTTTATTATTAAGATATTTCATGCCTCTCGCCCCATCATCTCCCATGCCTGTTAATAAAATAGCTATAGCATCTGATGCAAAATATTCACCAATGGCATGAAATGTGTAATCAACTGATGGCCTATGGCGATTGACCTTCGGTTTTTGAGATAATTCAATTTGATAATGGTTTCCAATTTTTTTAAGACCCATATGATAATTCCCTGGGGCTACGTAGGCTGTATTGTTATTAACCATTTCTCTATGTTCTGCTTCTTTGACTGTTATTTTTGATAGTCGATTCAAAGTTGTTGCAAAAGCTTTTGTAAAATGTTCAGGCATATGCTGTATGATTAAAATTGGTGGAGTTACTTTAGGAAATGTCTTAATTAATTGGTTCAACGCTTGTACACCACCCGTTGACGCGCCGATTGCAATAATTCCCTTATTATATGCTAAGTTACTATGCTGAGTTACTTGAGTTTTTACTTGCAATTGTTTTTTTATACCTGTCATTGCTGCATTTTTAAGTTTACTTCTTAATTCATCAACAAAAACCTCACGGTCATGTCTGGTTTTTAATGATTTTTTACCTATAAAATCAAAAGCACCAATGGATAAGGCTTCTATGGTAGCGGTTGCTCCTTTTTGCGTTAAACTACTAATCATTACAACAGGAATTGGCATATTGTGCATTAATTTTTTTAAAAAGGAAATACCTGACATCCCTGGCATTTCAATATCTAAAGTAATCACATCAGGTTTTATCTTTTTTAAAATTTTAATGGCTTCATAAGGATCACCTGCTGTACCGATAACAGTCATACCTGTTGTATTATTAATAATCTGACTTAAGATTCTTTGAATACTAATAGAATCGTCAACTATCAACACTTTAATCATATACACCTCCAACTTCATTTCCGGTAGGTTGTTTTAAAAACAGACTGCCAGGGCTCTTGAGATATACTTAAATTAATAGATTCTGAATGACCTAAAAATAAATACCCATTTGTGAGTAATTGATTGTAAAACTTACTCAAAATTTCCCCCTGTGTTTCTTTATTAAAATAAATAAAAACATTTCTACAAAAAATAATATCTATTTTATTTTTAATCATATATCTATCATCATTTAAATTGAGTCTGCCAAAAGTAACGGTATCTTTTAAAGTTTTCCTTACTTTAAAAAAACCTTCATTTTTACCACTGCCAAGTAAAAAATACTTTTTCAATAAAGTATATGGTATCTTTTCTACACTTTTTTTTGAGTAAATTCCTACTTTTGCAATTTTTAATACTTCTGTATTAATATCTGTTCCAAGAATTTTTATCGTCCAAGACTTTGGAAAAAATTCTTTTAAAGTAATCGCTAGTGAATAAACTTCCTCTCCACTTGAACAACCAGCACTCCATACACGAATAATTTTTTTATCTGCCATTAGTATTTCTGGCAAAACTTTTTCTTTCATATATTCAAAATGATGTTTTTCTCTAAAAAAATGTGTAACATTCGTTGTTAAAAAGTTATATAAGATTACTAATTCATCTGAGTTATAGTTTAAAAATTCTAAATATTCTTCAAAACTACTAAAATTTAATACTCTTAGGCGTTTAAGTAGTCTGGATTTCACCATGGTTTTCTTACTTGAATTTAAATTCACACCAATTTTTTTGTATATAATTTTTTGAATTTTATTAAAAGTGTCTTGTGTTAATTCTACTGTTTTTTCCATTGATTAATCCTATCCTTTTTCACAATGACTATACCACTATAGTTTTTTAATTTTTAAAATGAAGCCAATAACAAGTTAATAATATTCTTATTAATTGGCCTCATTATAAATTTATTTATTAAAAGGTATCAAAATCATCCGAATCAAAACCATCTGCCATCTCATCATCTAAGTTAGGCTTATTTGACTTTTTACTCTTGAATTGTTGTCTATTAGATCTATTACTCTTTACTTGCTTATTCTTTTGATTTGAAAAACGATTATTGATATTTTCTAATCTAAACTCATTAACAATATCTGCTAATGTTTGTGCTTCGCTGTTAAGTGTTTCACTTGAACTTGCAATTTCTTCAACCATTGATGCATTTTGTTGTGTTACTTGATCAAGTTCTTCTACTGCCCCTTGAATTTGGTTAGCTGCTGAAGATTGCTCATTCATTGCTCCAGCAATTTCACTAATGGCACTTGATGTTTGTTCACTGTTTTCAGTGATTTCTTCTAATGTTTCACCTGTTTTAGCAACTAAATTATTACCATCTTCTATCTGCTTAATAATCTCACTAATTAATTTTTCGATTTCCTTTGAAGATTCAGATGTTCGGCTCGCTAAATTTCTCACTTCTGCTGCTACAACGGCAAAACCTTTACCATGTTCTCCTGCTCTTGCGGCTTCAACTGCTGCATTTAATGCTAATAAATTCGTCTGGAAAGCTATATCATTAACTACATCTGTAATATCTGCAATTTCTTTTGAACTAGCTGTAATGGCTTTCATAGATTTCATGGTTTGCCCTACAACTTCAGACCCTTCTTTTACAGTTTTCATCGCATTATTTGATAAATTATCAGCCTTTTTAGAATTTTCCGCTACATTAGCAATAGAAGAAGTAATTTCTTCTATTGTTGCTGATAATTCTTCAAGGGCTGAAGCTTGTTCTTGAGTTCTTTGTGATAAATCTTGATTGCCTTGAGCAATTTCATCTGAACCATTATTGACATTTACACCTATATTTTGTATTTCAACTAAGGATTGGTTAAGTTTATTACGCAAATTATTTAAAGCTGTTACCAAAATACCAATTTCATCCATTGTTTTCACTTGGATATCAGCAAGATCAAAGTTCCCATCAGCGATCTCTCTTGCATAATCTACACCTGCATTCACTGGTTTAGTTATTGAACGTGTAATAAAGACAGCTATAATTACACCTAATACTAAAGCTACAGCTGCTGCTATAAAAAGATTCCTTGAGCTTGAAGTAACAGCATCAGCAACCTCTTGTTCTTTTACATCTGATAACTCTTGAATATCCTCTGCAATTTCTCCTCCAAGTGATACTAGGACAGCATAACTTTCATCTCGGGTCAGTTCTGATTGATAAATATTTTCAAAAGCAGTTTTTCCTTCAGCTAATGCTGTTAGAATTTCATCTACTTTATTTATATCTTGTTGGTCTTTAAAAGTTGTTTTTAATTCTTTTAAAAGATCTTCAGTCGCTTTGAATTCGTCTAGAGTGTTTTGATAATATAATTCCTGCCCTTCACTATCAGCTAAATTAATAATGAAATTTCTTTCTTCTATACCCATATTTTTTAAGTCAGTCAAAGCATCATTTAATAGAATTACACTTTCCTGTTTTTTATTAATTAATCCCATTTCAGCAGCATTTTGAATTAAATTAGTCAGTTCATTATTTTGTTCATTATAGAGTGCATCGAGTGGTATTTCGATTGCCTTTTGTTTCATCGTAAAAATACCACGCTCTTCATTTTGTTGAAACAGTGCAGTCGCATAATTATTAAGATTTGTTTTATATGATTTTATATCTGCTATCATTCCGTCCATTGCTTTTTTCTCTGATTCAATTTTCATAGCGTCTTTAAGTGTACTCACGTTTTTAATGATGTGATCTAAATCATCATTTGTTGCCTTTAAGTCATCTTCGCTTCCACTTCTAAAAAACTTGACACCATTCATTCGCATCCGATACATTTCCCCGTTATTCTCTAAGGCTTGGTTCCCAATATTTACTTTATGATCTACGGTTGTTAAACCATTATAACCAATAAATGCCATTAGTGCAGCGATGATAATAAGTATTGCAAATCCTCCACCAATTTTAGTTCCTAGTTTCATATTCTTAATTTTTCTAAACATAAATCCCTCCTGTAATATTAATAAAATAATTTAAATAAAAAACTGCCTAATTTCTACTCTTGCTCTGATTCAGTAACTGTACTAATGGCTTTATACTCTTCAAAGGATAATAATTTATCTAAATATAATAAAATAATTAATCGTTCTTCTATTCTGGCCATCCCTTTAATAAATTTCATATCTACATGAGATCCGAACTGTAAATTCGTTTGTATATCTTCATCACTAAAGCTAAGCATATCAGATACCATATCTACTATAATGCCGACAATTTTACTTTTCACTTCTAAAATAATTACTACTGTAAAATTGTCATATTCTTTTAATTCTAAATTAAATTTTTTTCTTAGATCTACCATTGGTATAACTTCACCTCTAAAGTTTATCACACCTTTTACGATGTCTGGTGCATTTGGCATTTTCGTCGGCTTTCTATACCTTATAATTTCTTGAACCTTTAATACATCCACGCCGTATTCTTCATCGGCAACTTTAAATGTTAAAAATTGATTCTCTGCTGATACTTTTGTCAGTTCTTGGTTTAAAATATCAACGGTATTATCTTTATTAGCCACAATTAATCCCTCCTTTTTATCTAATTGACATTTTTATAATTGTTGCGATATCTAAAATCATTGCTACATTACCGTCACCTAAAATTGCTGCTCCAGCCATACCTTCAACGTAGGTATAATTGTCTTCTAAACTTTTAATAACAGCTTGTTGTTGACCAATGATTTCATCAACTAGTATACATATTTGTTTATTGTCTTCTTGAACAACAACGACTAGGCCTTTTGCTGGATCTTTTACATTAGATTCGATTTCTAGAATTTTATAAAGTCTTGCTAGACTCAAATAATTTTCTCTTATTTGTATAGCTTCACCCTGTGACTCAATGGTTTTTAAGTGTTCTGGCTTTGGTCGTATAAATTCTACAATGGAGTTCAGTGGAATAATAAAGTAATCATTACCTACTTTCACTTTCATTCCATCAATAATAGCTAAGGTTAATGGTAGTTTCAATCTGAAAGTTGTGCCTTTACCTTTTTCACTTGAAATATTAACGCTACCTCGTAAGTTTTCAATATTGTTTTTAACAACATCCATGCCTACACCACGGCCAGAAGTCTCAGTTACAACTTCTTTTGTAGAAAAACCCGGTGCCATAATTAAATTATAAATTTCTACTTCGCTTAATTCATCTTCTGGTGTAATAATTCCATTTTCTATTGCTTTTTTAAGGATTTTTTCTTGATTTAGTCCCGCGCCATCATCTGATACTTCAATGATGACTTTACCTTCTTTGTGATAAGCTTTTAACTCTAAGCTCGCTTCAGAGTCTTTTCCTGCAGCTTTTCTTTCTTCAGGTGTTTCAATGCCATGATCAATAGCATTTCTAATCATATGCTTTAATGGATCGGCAATTTTTTCAATTACTGTTTTATCTAGTTCTGTTTCTTTACCTTTAAGAATAAAATTAACATCTTTATTCTGTTCTTGGGATAAATCTCTTACTAATCGTTTATATCTTATAAAAGTGTTGCCCACTGGAATCATTCGTGTACTCATAATATCTTCTTGAAGGGTTCTTATTTTTGTATCCATTTCATCTAATGCATTAGAAAGCTCTCTAGATACTTTTTCTTGAGAATTAATCGTTAGTTCTCTAAGTCTTGCTTGACTAATTACTAAGTCTGCCATAGAGTTGATCAAATTTTCTAATTTATCAGCATCAACTTTTATTTTGCTTTTCTCTTGTATTTTTCGACTCTTTGATTGTTCTTCAACAACTTTTTCAATTTGTTCTTTTGATACTTTTCCTTGAGTTTCAAGAATATCTCCTAATTTATTTTGTGTTTCTAAACTCTCTCGAATATCCTTCGCATCAATGATTCCCCGTTCCACTAGTATTTCTCCTGTAAGTTTATCTGCTAAGGTTTTATCAAAATCCCCATCAAAGTCTTCTGTCACATCCTCTACTAAAATATTGTTATCAGATTCAACAAATAAGAAGACTTCATGGATTTGTTCAATGGTTTCTTTGGTTTTTAGAATCAATTGCCATTTAAGATAACAATTTTCTGGTTTTAATTCAAAGAGTTCTGGAATTCTTGTTAGGTTAATATTAATATCTAAAATCCTACCCAGTTCTGCTAAATCTTCAATTAATAGGATGGGATCAGTTCCTGTTGCAAAGAAAGATTCATTTAAATCTACCTTAACCTTAATAACTTTTTCTATCGCTTCTGTTTCATCTTTATTTTCTTTGCGACTTTCCGAAACTACATTCTCTTCTGGCTCTTTAAAATAATTAATAGATTCAATTAATTCTTCTTTTGTCCGTTTGGGTACGACTATACTTGAATCATACAATGCGTTTACCATCTCTTTAATCAGATCACTAGATTTTAATAAAATATCAATAATATCAGGATTGACTTCAATGGTTTCATGCCTAATTTGATCAAGTAAATCTTCTGCGTGATGAACAAAATCAGAAATATCTGTCATACCTGTTAAAGCAGCACTACCTTTAATAGTATGCATAGCTCTAAAGATTTGATTGATTAACTCAAAATCCGTCGGTCTATCTTCTAATTCAATTAAACTATTTTCTAAATCTTTTAATAAATCTGTTGCTTCTTCAATAAAAATTTGTTGTAAGTTTTCTTCAACCATGGATTACCTCCTTTTACCGAACAAATCTTTTAACGACACCTATTAACTGTTCTGGTGAAAATGGCTTTACTAACCAGCCAGCAGCGCCTGCTTCTTTTCCTTTATTTTTCATTTCAGCTTGTGATTCAGTTGTTAATACTAAAATAGGGATAAATTTGAATTGACGATCTTTTTTGACTTCTTTTATAAATTCTATACCATCCATCTTTGGCATATTGATATCTGTTATAATCATTTTGGGCCGTTCACTCATACTGCTGTTTTCTTTTAATACTTCTAACCCTTCGACACCATTTTCAGCTAATAAGACTTCATAACCACTTTTTTGAAGGGTATATTTCACCGAAGTCCTTATAGTTCTTGAATCATCCAAAATCAAAACCCTTTTATTCATTTATCTCACCTTCCATTACTAGTAAATACTCTATACCTACAAACTTTAACACATTTTCTATTGATTCTTTTACGTTTTGATACTTAACTTTAAACTTTTCTTTTAACATTGTTTTTTCAAGAGATAATAACAATTGGATACCTGAGCCATCTATTTTTTCTAGATTCTCAAAATCTAAAGTTAATATTTTTTCATCACTTGCATTCATTTTTTCTATTACATCCACTAAACTTTTCCAAAATTCTTCAACTGTAAATATTGTTAATTCATTTGGCAATTTAACTTTCAGTTTTCCCATAAAAGCCCCCTTTTAAAGATTAATTCTTATTTTATAATTGTTTAGTAATTAAAAATAATAAGCTATTTTTCCTCTTTAATTTTAACTACTACTTGATTTCCTTTTTTATTGTAGTAAATTTGAGAAACAAAACTTCTAACAATGTAAATGCCTCTTCCACTCTCCTTTTGAATATTCTTCTTTAAATCACACTCACTAACACTAAGCTCTTCTTTAACGTTAAAGCCTTCACCTTGATCTTTAACACGAATAACTATACTATGTGAATATAATTTCACAACTATTTCCACTGGTTTTTTAGAATTTTTTACTCCATTATTATAAAGTTCATAAAGAACAACAATAACTTCAAAAACATCATATGATTTATCCCTGCACCAGGTTTCTAAATGCTTTTGAATTTCTTCTATTATCTCTTTATTCACATTTTTATAGATTTTTTTTCCAATTATCATCTTATTCTCCTTGTATAATTAGATTAGGCAATTACAAAACTAGCCCTTGCATACACTGTATTACTTTCATATATTTTGAATCATTCTCTGCAACATGTCCTCCAACACCATCGAAAGTACAAATATATCTAAAATTTTCTGTTACCAATAAAATAAAGTTGAAGGGTTTATTCCAACGATTTTTGCAGATTTTCTAATAGAATAGCCGCTAATCATACATCTTTTAATTCCCATGCTATTTTAAGTCCTAACGCTGCTGCAAACAAATCTTTTTGATCAAACATTTTATCTCTCCATTCTATGTAATACTACATTATTTCAATTATCTATTGAACTATAAAAGTATATCATATTTTATTATACATTTGTACAATGAAAATCAATTATATTCAATTACCCACACTAAACAAGAAAAAGCCAAGTTTAACTACTACTATTTTATACCCCTAGATGTCTAAAAAATTTATACCCAATTAAACATAAACAAATCATTAATTAATGATATGATATGATAGTGTTATTTATAAAAAAAGTTGGGTATATTAACAAAAGAATAAGCTTGCTATAAAAAAATGAACTATAATGAAAAATAGAAAAAAATAAATTAAATTCAATAATTTCTAATTAATGAAACATTTGAAACTATAGAAACAATAACATTTTTTATTGACTGTATATCAAGATCATTATTTTTAGACAAGGAGTTTCAATAGGAATTAGATACTATAGATAATCCAAACTTAATTGGCGCTCTTACCATAGGAGAAATAGCAACTACAGGAAATCGGTAATTGTCAAGAAACTTGTCGTTTTTTTTATTATAAAATATTATCAAATTGCTTCTTGACTTTTATCCTCTCTTTTTCTAACTGGATTTAAATAAATTTCCTCTTCCAATTCACAACTTTGAATCCCTCTTGTCCACCTTTCTAGATTTTTTTCTCTAGCTGA
>JAYEHA010000281.1:0-2310 GCA_034659335.1 Bacillota bacterium | reverse complement strand
TCACTACCACAAACTATTAAATTTCTTTTTATACCTTTTCTTCCTTTTGCTTTTCTTCCTTTTGCTTTTCTACTCATTTGAATTACCTCGTAATATAAACGAAACCAAATCACTATCAATAAAAGGAATACCATCATACCTTCCAGTTAAATATCTTTTTAAAATATTACTTGTATTTTTTTCTGTTTTAAAATCATAAATAGAATATAATTCTGAAGCTCCAGTATTATCTAAATTCATTAAATATATTTGGTCTCTTCTTAAATAATCTTGATTGAAAACTATTGTATTATGAGCAGTAAACGCTAATTGAGCATTTGTCATGTTCTTATTAAATAAATCAATTAAAAAACTTAACAGTTTAGGATGCAACGAATTATCAATTTCATCAAATATTAAACAATATCCTTTTGATAATATATCTAAAAATGGACCTGCCAATTCGAAGAATTTCTTTGTTCCATCAGATTCCTCAAACATCTTAAAAGGAATACTAATTTCTTTCCCTTTTAGTGATATACCTTTTTTTATAGTGCCAATTTCTAAAATTTCACTATTTTCAAATTCTTCCATAATACTTTTAGGAATTTCAAGTTCATCTGGAAAATTAATTTTATTCGGTTTCTTTTTCTTAAGATCTAAATCGATTATATTAAAATCCGCCCCTTTTAAAAATTTAAGTATTTTTTCTTTTTCTTTATCATCTGAAATTAAATGAGCAGTATAATTTCTCCAATTAGCTAATGCTCTATCAGAATTATTTATAATTAATTTTTCACTAATCCATTTAAATACTATTTCTGTTTTTTTATATTCCAAATTTGTTGCAACTGCTAAGTATAATTTGTTATCTGATGTAACATTTGATAAAAATTCTTGCTTAACTTTATCAATTGTAAATTTATACTCAGTTTTCTCATTAACAAGTTTTCTTTCAAATATTGTAGCTATTCTTCCATTTGGATAATAATATAAATATTCTTTTGTAATTTTTTGAGCGTTATAAGAAAAACCATACTCATACAAAATTCCATTTAGTATTAACTCAATATAAAAGCTAGTATCTTTATATAAATTATTTTCATCTAGCTTAAAAGGAAAATGTGGTAATTTTTCATTTTTGTTACGTGAATTTGAATTAACAACAAGATCTTTCATTATGCCAACACTTTTTATTAAATTTGATTTTCCAGAAGCATTATGTCCAAAAATACCAACACTTTTTAATATTTTCTTTTTACTTTTATTTACAGTTTCATAAGCTATAACATTATCCATTAACCCTCTTATACTTGATGCTTCAAAAGATAACTCTACTTCTTCTTTTATAGAAAAAATATTCTTCGCTCTAAAATTTAAAATCATATAATCACTCCTCTTCATTAGATTCTATCACATTTACATATTTTTACAAGCTTTTTAATCCAACTTTAGGAGCGAAAGTGTTTTAAAATTGTTTTTTTAAGTTTTTATCCAAATTAATAGAATAGTAATCATGTATCTAATTGCCAAATAAAATACTAAAAGAATTTTTTTACACCATTATAGATAATAATATTATCTTTAACTGTCATACCAGTATATATACTTGGTAATTCTTTAATATGATCATTTGTTTTTCCTTTTAGGTTTATCGTTGTAAATGCTTAGCATTATCATTTGTAATATTATATTTTACTGAATAAGCCATTAATACATCAGCTGAATTATCTATGATACTGTTATCTTCACTTCCCATAATAATCGTATGTATTTCATCTGATATAGATATTGCATCTGCATTTGCTCCATCACTTGTCATTGAAAAGAATATTGCAAATGGTGATGATAATACCAATAAAATTATTATTAAAGGAATAAGACAGGCTATTAGAATAACCCGTCTTACTTTTTCATCACTAGCTGCTGTTGAAGCAACCTTTGCTATTATCTTTAATGTTGCTGGATCTATTGCCATATGACACCTCCTATTTGGGACCAATATGCCAATCTTCATATAAATTGCCATCAATGTTTACATAGTTATCGAGATTAATTCTTAACATTCCATCTGGAGTCCACATATCTATTACTTCTAAATATACCGTGTACTTTTCATCAGGAAACCAAAGCGGTGTGAAATGCACTCTATTATTATATGTTGAGTACTTATTTTTCTTGAATTCAAAATTTCCAGAACTAGTTCTATCTAATAATCTCCAATAGTTTTGATAATTAAATTCAGGAAAATAAGAGATTACATTTTGAGCATAAGTAATATGATTGCTTGGTGCATTGGAATATATACTTGTTGAAATATCAACATCTACA
>JAYEHA010000280.1:0-2319 GCA_034659335.1 Bacillota bacterium | reverse complement strand
GAAAAAGGGTTTAATGATTTAAAAGGTAGACTCGATTTTAGAAAACCTGGAGTTCCCTCAGATTTAAGTTTAGATGGCAAATTATTTGTTGAGTTTATAGCATTAATATTTTTATCGTATATAAAAAAGCAGATGCAAGAAAATGAATTGTTTGGTAAATATACAATGCAAGAAATATTAGATGAATTAGATTTAATAGAATGTTTTGAAAGACCAGGACATAAATTATATATAAGGGAAGCAACAAAGAAACAAATTAATTTATTTGAAAAAATGGATATTAAATTCCCGACATCGTTATGTTAGTCTGGAATCCAGGTTATATACTTAATCAATGGAATGGAATAATAATAAAAAATGAAGATTTCGATGCTAGAATGAGTTGTAGTGCAGAAGGTTATATAAGCCATATATTATCAGACAGATTAAGTAGTAGACCGTTAGGATGGTCAGCAGTCGGAGTTGATAAAATGTCGCGATTGCGCGCATATAAAGCCAATGGTGGAAAGATACATGATTTGGTAATGTATAAGCAGGAAAAAGAAAAAATCGAATTAGAAGAAGAAATAAAGCGAAATATAGATAAGACAATTAAGAAAAACCGAATTAATTATAATGATAGTTTTAATACAGAATTATTACCATTATCAAGCGGTAAAAAAGATGGATTACGAGTAAGTTTAAAAACATTAAGAGGAATTTGTGGTTAAAAAAAGCAATTTTTTTGATTTTCATAAAAAAATAAAGTAAGATAAGAATAGATAAAAGAAGAAACAAAACTATTCTTAATCAATCATGTCTAATTTTTATAATAATCCAAGGGGTATCTATCTTCTTTAATTTCCTACAGTAAATTAACGCTATCGTGAAAAATTATAAAATTGACAAAATTTTAAAGGAATGATAAAATTAGCTTAATTTCAATTAACTTAAACAAAATTAAGTTAATTGCGATTAAGCTAATTTTCAAGGAGGGTATATATGTTTATAGGTAGAGAATATGAAATAAATAAATTAAATGAATTATATACTGAAGATAAATTTCATTGTGTAATTATGTATGGAAGAAGACGAGTTGGAAAAACTAGGACGCTTACAGAATTTACTAAAGATAAAAATAAAATATTTTATGTTAGTGAAGAACATAATGATGCATTATCACTTGAAAAGTTTTCTAATTTAGTTTTAGAGCATTTTGGATTAAGTGAATTTATATCTAAATTTGAATCGTGGGATATAGCATTTAAATTTATTGGTGAAAAATCTAAAACAGAGAAAATAGTATTAGTTTTGGATGAATTTCCATATATGGTTTCAGCTAATAAAAGTATGTTATCAATACTTCAAAATAATATAGATCATAATCTAATAAATACAAAATTATTTTTAATAATTTGTGGTTCGTCAATTAGTTTTATTGAAAATGAAGTGCTTTCTCATAAAAGTCCATTATTTGGACGAAGAACGGCTCAGTTATTAATAGAACCATTCGATTTTTTTGATGGAATAAAATTTTTTACTAATTATGGAAATGAAGACAAAATGAGAGTTTACAGTGTATTAGGTGGAGTGCCTCAATATCTATTGCAGTTTGATGAGAAAAAATCATTTAATGATAATATTATAAATAAAATTTATGATAAATCATCATATTTGTATTTAGAAATAGAATTACTATTGAAACAAGAATTGAACAATCCAATTGTATATAAAAGCATAATAGAAGCTGTAGCAAATGGTTCAAGTAAGTTAAATGAAATTGCAACTAAGATTGGAGAAACAACATCAAAAACTTCGATATATATTAAATCTTTAATGGAGTTGAGAATAATTAAAAAAATAAAACCAATTACAGAAAAAGAAAATTCTAGAAAAACAATATATTTAATTAGTGATAATTATTATAAATTTTATTATCGATATGTAAGTAAGTATATATCAGCGATAGAACAAGAACTTGGAGAACAAATTTATACAAGTCGAATTGAGAATAAATTTAATGAACATCAAGGACTAGTATTTGAAGATGTATGTAAAGATTACTTAAATAGAAAAAATAAAAAAATGGAATTGCCCTTTATTATTTATAAATTAGGTAAATGGTGGGGTGCAAATCCAATGAAGAAAAGAGAAGAGGAAATTGATATAGTAGGATTAGGTGAAGAGGATATTTTATTTGCAGAGTGCAAATACACCAATGAGAAAATTGGTATAGATGTTTATGAAAAACTTAAGGAAAGATCACATTTGATTTTATGCGAAAATCCGTATTACTATTTATTTTCTAAAAATGGATTTAAAGAGAATTTAATTGAAATA
>JAYEHA010000279.1:0-2325 GCA_034659335.1 Bacillota bacterium | reverse complement strand
TTTTTAACTTTATAATATCCATTTTTTCTCCTATTAATTATTATTATTCACTAAATTAACATCCATATGCGGATATGGAAAACCAATTTCCATTTCATTAAATGTATTATTAATATCTTCATTTAACTGATAAAATACATTCCAGTAATCACTTGTCTTAACCCAAACTCTAATATTAAAATTAAGCGAACTATCTCCAAATTCACTTAACCCAACAAAATATGCTGGATCATCTAATATTTTATCATTACTATTTACTATTTTTTTAACTGCCTCTTTTACTAAATTAATATCAGTCCCATATTCAACACCAATTTTTATAGCAATTCGCCTTGTATCATTAGCACTAAAATTTGTTAAACTACTGTTAGTAATAGAACTATTAGGAATAATTTCTAATTTATTGTCAAAACTAGTTAAATAAGTATAAAAAATACTTATAGATTTAACAGTACCAGCAATTCCATTTACATTTACTACATCACCAATTTTAAAAGGTTTTAAAATTAATAATAAAACTCCACCTGCAAAATTTGATAAACTTCCTTGAAAAGCTAAACCTACTGCAAAACTTGCACCACCAATAATTGCTAAAAGCGATGTAGTTTCTACTCCTAAATAATTCACAATAGATATTATTACAATTACTTTTAAAGAAATTCTTATTGTAGGAGCGAGAAAATTTATTATAGTTTCATCGTATTTAGCTTTAATTAAAGCTGTTTTTAAAAGTTTAGTAATGCGATTCACTATTTTAAGAGCAAAAAATAATACAATCATTGAGCCTAAAATCTTAATACCATTAAGCATTAAATAATTTATAATTACTTCTTGAGTCATTTGTCTTACCTCCTATAAATAGCATCAGCTACTTTTAAAGCCTTCACATGTTCTTTAACATCATGAACTCTTACAAAATCATAACCATTTATTACTCCAATAACATTAGTTGCTATTGTCCCTTCCAAACGCATATCACTTGGTAAATCAAGTATATAACCTATCATTGATTTTCTTGAAGTACCTAAAAGTAACGGGTAACCTAAATCTTTAAACTCACCCAATCTAGACATAACTTCTATATTTTGTTCTGGATCTTTACCAAATCCAATACCAGGATCAAGAATAATATTTTTATCTTTAATACCAGCTTTTTTAGCAATATCTAAAGATACTTTAAAATAATTTTTCATTGATTTAACAATATCATCATTATAAATATTATCAATTTTATTATGCATAATTACAACTGGAACATCATACTCAGCAATATTTTTTGCAATTTCAGGTTCTTTTTGTAACCCCCACACATCATTAATCATATTTGCACCATTTAATAGAGCCTCTTTTGCAACATTTGCTTTTGAAGTATCAACTGAAATTATAACATTTAGACTTTTTCTTAACTCTTTTAATATTGGAATTACTCTTTTTATTTCTTCTTGCTCATTTACTTTTTTTGAACCAGGCCTAGTAGATTCACCACCAATATCAATAATATCAGCACCCTCTTCTTGCATTTTTTTTGCTTGCTCAACTGCTGAAGTAATATTATTAAATCTACCACCATCAGAAAATGAATCAGGCGTTACATTTAATATACCCATAATTATAGTTTTTTTACCGATTTCTAATTCTTTACCATTACAATTTAAAATCACTTTTCCACCTCACTTAGTTATTATTAATAAAACTTAATGCTTCAGCACGTGTTCGTGGATCCGTTTTAAAAATACCTCTTACTGCAGAAGTTACAGTTTTACTGCCAGGTTTTTTAACACCTCTCATACTCATACATAAATGTTCTGCTTCAATAACTACTATAACGCCAAGTGGATTTATCTCTTTATTTACAACATTTGCTACTTCTGAAGTAATTCTTTCTTGCAATTGTGGCCGCTTTGCTATTTCATCAACAACTCTTGCCAACTTTGAAAGTCCTACAACACTACCATCTCTAGGAATATATCCAACATGTGCTTTACCAACAAATGGTATAAAATGATGCTCACACATAGAATAAAATGGAATATCTTTAACTAATACTAATTCTTCATGCTCTTCATCTTGAAAAGTAACTTTCATATGCTCACTTGGATCTTTTTCTAATCCTGCAAATAGCTCTTCATACATTCGTGCAACTCTTTCAGGAGTTCCTTTTAATCCCTCTCTATCTGGATCTTCACCAATTGCTATAATTATTTCTCTAAAAGCTTTCTCGATTCTTTTTTTATCCATATTAATCATCTCCATTTAATAAACTTCTTAAACTATTTGTAATTAGAAAATCACTACAAAAATATTTTAAACCTTTAATAGTTTTAA
>JAYEHA010000278.1:0-2335 GCA_034659335.1 Bacillota bacterium | reverse complement strand
TGACAGGTATAATTATCTCTTTCAAAGACAAAATGTCTAACATTGTAGTAACCTGCAGTTTTACCCATTTGATAATTCTCACCTTCAATATCAGGGTTTATTAACTTATGAGGGTCAAATTTACCTAGCTCAATATTTAAAGTATTCTTTGGTAATAAACTTTGAAATTTTTCAATCCAAAATATTGTATTATCAATTTTGCTTTGAATGCTTGGTGGTAACCAGCCTTTTTTACGTTTTCTATTTTGAAAACGTGGCTCTCTATATCTTGTTTTTCTTGCTCTTCTTGATTTTCTATAGATTCTACGGGTATCTATATTTGATTTTGTATCTTGTCTTAACTCTATTTCACCTTTTGCAATAACCTTTTTATTATTTATGGTAATCGCTACACCAATATTTCTCATGCCAGTGTCAATTCCTAATGTAGTTTCTTGAGTGTAACCACTAGAACCATATTTAAGGCGAATAGTAAAGGGCTTATAATTTATAATTTCTGCTTTGTCTTGTTTTATTAATTTACGAGCCCTACTAGGACGACAAGGCATTAAATTTTTATTATTTCTATTTTTTATAAATATTCTCACTAGTAAAACTCCTTTCTTTTTTTATATTAAAATTGTATTTTTTATAACAGTTAAAATTAAACTGTTCCTAGTTAATACTAAACTGGTAGTTACCCTTCGACAATGTTACAAGGTGAATTGCGTAGCAAGAGAGGGTGCCCTGGGGCATAATAGCTTGCCCTTACGGGTCAGAATCTAGGTTGACTGTTTCTACCTCACGAAACTGTTTACAGTGCCTACATAGAGCTATGAACTAGGGTATCATTCATAGGTATGATAACTAAAATAACGTAGTGAATTCACACTTAGTCTAGTCAATATGGGCTCTTTTTGTAGCAAGCCCCTTCCTCAAAAATGCGTTAGCATTTTAGGTGGGGGTTATTGACAGTAAATTTAGAAATAAGATCTACATACCCATCTTCAGATATTACTATAGCTAAACAATCTGAAAAATTTTCTCTATTTTTTATTGTTTCTACATATCTGATAGCAGAATTATATCTAGCTCCTCTAGAAGTGTCCCCATTATTTGTAGCCATACCATCTAAAATCACTCCAATTCCATAACAATTACATTGAGTATCAATAAGAACTGCGCCATCAATACTAGTAATTTCTTTAACAATAACCGGAGTTATTTCTGTAGGTTCAACTCTAAAAGACTGGCTTTTCAACCTATTTGTTTCACTCATTGCATTTTCAGAAATAACAATAATCGTACCATGTTTTTGATGTGATGCTTCGAGCATAATAGAATAAAGTTTAGCAATGTTATTACTAGTTACATTTTTAAACAATTCATTTAATTGTCTTTTAAATTGAATATATGAAATCTTATTTTGTGGCAAATAAATATTTTCATAATCCACTTTAAACAACTTCTGATTTGAATATGTAAATTCCCAGGAATATATACCAAAATATTCTACTACAAAAATATCTTCTCGAGTAATATCATAATCTCCAATAAGTCTACAAATACCATACACGTATTTTCCATCAGAAAGTAAAGCAATATCCGAATTGGAAATTTCTAAAAGCTTTCTTATCATTCTTTTATTTTTAAGAAAAACTTTTTGTTTTAATAATAAAATTTTCCCGATATTAGGATGCTCTTTATTAATATAACATTTATTTACAAATACAATTTTACCTTTTGACACATCACTTTCATAATATAAAGATGATATATTGTTAATTTGATCAAAAATATTACTAATCAAACTAATATCTAGCGTTTCACTAATAAACTGTTTTGTTGCTTTTTTAATTGTTTCTTTATAATCTAGTTTAATAAATTTTTCATCACTAAATACAAATTTATTTTGTTCGCTAACCTCATTAATAATTTGATTTATATTTGCATTAAAAAAAGATACGCTTTTTAATTTACTTAACGCAAAATGGCTTTCATAAGCTTTTTTATCAATAGACAGTCGAATTAAAAAAATATTATTAAGATACTCACAACCACTACTATAATAAGACAATAAATTATTATCTGAATCATATTTTGCAAACAAATGATTTAAATAAAATAAACATCTTTCTTCTTTTATAAACTCACTTGATTTTAAATTAGTTTCAATGTCAAAACTTATATTCATTCTATGGTATTCTGGTAATATCTCATAAGAAAAACCTTTATTATTTTTAATAAACAATATGACACTTACTTCCGGATTTAATTCTTTATCAATTTTATTTAACACTCCATTTATATAGAGTCTTAAAAATCTCATATATTTTTTTAGTTTTAATTTATTTTC
>JAYEHA010000277.1:0-2337 GCA_034659335.1 Bacillota bacterium | reverse complement strand
CTTGTGTAGCAAAAGGAACAGGGAAGTCTTTAAATCATTTAAGTATTTTAGAAAAAAATATGATGTCTAGTAATCACAAAAATACTAGACGATGGTAAAAAAATAAAAGTGGCTTTCTAAATGAAAGTTGCTTTTTTAGTTTTAAATATTCTGAAAAATGCTTGACATTAATCATAGCAAAATATATACTTAATAATATTAAAAAGGTTATAGGTGATTTATATGAAAAATCTTATTTCTTTAGCAAAATCTTATTTTTATTTTTATTTTTCTAACTTAAGCTATTTCTTTAGCATAAGTGTTTTTAAATATAATAAAATAGATTTATGTAGATAGGAGAATAAGAGTATAAAATATTTATAATATACAAGTCTATCTAACTCAGATAGACTTTTTTTATTATAAAAGATTGGAGTAAATATGAAAATAGTAAGTGGTTTATTAAACGAAAAAAATTATTATAGCTTTTATTTCTTTTACTGGAGTTTTTTTGCTTTAGTATTTTGGCTTATAAAATTTTAAAAATTATTTGATAAGGATATTTGTATATGGTATAAGCCCAATCCTTGGATGGGCTTTTTTTATTATTAAAATGGAGGGAAATATGTTAATTAAATTAAAGGATGTAAATAGTAGACATTTAGTAAAAGATGAAATATTAAGCATGGAATCAAATTTAGAAATACAAGAAATAAAACAAAACAGTACTATAGAATTAGGTATTACAGGGAATTTAAATAAAGTTGATATTGAAAAGTTAATGAGAAATAAAAATGTAGATAATATTATTGAAATTAAAGAACCATTTAAAAGAGCTAATAGAATATATAAAAATTCTGATTCAGTAATAAAAATTGGAAATAAGCAAATTGGGGGGAATAAACTTAGCATTATTGCTGGACCATGTGCTGTTGAAAGTAAAAAGCAATTATTTGATATATCAAAAGAAATAGTAAAAAGTGGAGCCGATTTTTTAAGAGGTGGTGCATTTAAACCAAGAACATCACCATATAGTTTTCAAGGTATGGGAGAAGAAGGTCTTAAATTATTAAAAGAAGCTAGAGAAATGACTGGCATGCCGATAGTAACAGAGTTAATGTCAGCTGATTTACTTGATTTATTTATGAAATATGATGTTGATGTATTACAAATTGGAGCTAGAAATATGCAAAATTTTGATTTATTAAAAGCAGTAGGGAAAACAAATAAACCCATAATTCTTAAACGAGGAATGGCTTCAACTATTAGAGAATTTTTAATGGCAGCTGAATATATAATGGCGCAAGGTAATGAAAATGTTATTTTATGTGAAAGAGGAATTAGAACTTTTGAAGATTATACAAGAAATACTTTAGACCTTTCATCCATTTTGGCGATAAAAAAAATGAGCCATTTACCTATAATAGTTGATCCTTCACATGCAACAGGTAAATGGTGGATGGTAAAGGAAATGGCAAAAGCAGCAGTTGTTGTAGGAGCAGATGGAATCATGGTAGAAGTTCATAATAAACCTCTTGAAGCATTATCGGATGGACCACAATCTTTACTTCCTAAAAAATTTGATGAAATGATGAAAGAATTAGAGATTATTGCTAAAATTAGTAATAAAGAAATGTAGTGATAAGATGGATGATTTTAAGATTACAATCGTTGGACTTGGACTTATTGGAGGGTCAATTGCATTAAAATTAAAAAAAATGGGTTTTAAAAATATATTTGGAGTTGATATTAATAAAGAAACATTAAAAAAAGCTGAAAAAAAGGGTATAATTAATATAGGTAAATATGAAAGCCTAAAAGTATCAGATATTGTAATAGTATGTTTGTACCCTAATAATTCAGTAGAATTTATAATAGAAAATAAAGAACTTTTTAAAGAGAATGCGTTAATAACAGATGTCTCAGGAGTAAAAAATAATGTTACTGAAAAAATTAGAAATGTTTTATCAAAAGATAAATTGTTTATTCCAGGTCATCCAATGGCAGGAAAAGAAAAAGGAGGTTTTTCAAGTGCAGAAAGCAAATTGCTTAAAGATGCGAATTATCTAATAGTAAATACTCAACAAATTAATGATAAAAGATTAGAAAAACTTAAAAAACTTATTAAAATATTAGGAGCTAAAGTGGTAGAAGTTAATGAAAATACTCATGATGAAATGATAGCATTAACTAGCCAAATACCACATATTATGGCTTCAATATTAACAAGAATAGATACATTTAATGAGACGAAAAAATATGTTGGAAATAGTTTCGATGAAATGACAAGGATTAGTTTGATTAATGAAAAATTATGGTCAGAATTATTTATAAATAATGAATTTTATTTAGTAGATT
>JAYEHA010000276.1:0-2341 GCA_034659335.1 Bacillota bacterium | reverse complement strand
ATACTCTATGACATAATTATATATATCTATATTTTTTTTACATGTGCCAAAAGTTATATTTTTAGTAAAAACATAAAAAATGAGCTAAAAATATGAAATTTCTTTCAAATTCTAACTCATTTTTTAATTTAAGATTATATTATTATTCAATTACTTCTTTCTTTATTTTTTTATTTCTTTATTTCTTTCTTACTGCTTGAAAGGCACCATACATATCTGGTTGAGATGTACCTGTTCCAAAATCATATGAGCCACTCATAATAGTATAGCTATCATTTACCATAACATCTACGATCATTGTATATCCAATAGTGTATCCACTAAACTCTTTTATTCTTTGTTCAATTGTCATACTAATATGATTTCCGTTTATCACTATATTATAAGCATATAATGAACAATATGCATTAGAATAAGTATATACTTCTGGTTCTTCTGGTATTATAATAAAAAGCTGATCAACTGGAGCATTTAAAATCATATCTTTAAATTCATTAGTACATTCACAATTATCATAAAAACCATTAATTTTACTAGTAGCATTCCATTCTCCACTGATTTTACTTAAATCTGTTATATTGTTATTTTCTGTTATATTTTCATTATCAGTATTTTCTTCATTAACTTCATTAACTTCTTTTTCATTATTTTTTTTACAATCTAATAAAAGTTGATCTTTTACTCTTTCTTTTTCTTTTGTCATCATTTCAATATATTGTTTTTTTAATAATTCTATAGTTTCTGTATGGTATTCTCTTTGTGGTATTAAAATATTTCTTATAATCATATCTGATTCTAAAATAGCCACATCCAGTTCTCTATTACGTAAATATTCAACTCTTAAAATTTTATAATCTTCATCTGTTAAATTTGCATCAGTTGAAGGATCATTTGCTTTTATACTTCCAACTATTTCTTTTTTTATATCTTTTACAAGATTTTTTGCAATTGCTTTTGGATTAAATACTGTATCAACAGTTTCTAAAATAGTAGAATTTGTAATGTTTTTTACACTATCAATTAAGGCATTACCAGCTTTACCGGTCTTAGATGGAATAGATAAAGTGTTTTGAACTTTTATCCAACTACTAATAACTTGAGCACCTGCAGTTGCTCTATTAAGAATTGCTTTAATAGAACCTTTAAGTTCATAGCCACTTTTTATAGTATCATAAGTTACAAAACTTAATCGTATTAAACATTTACTTAAATTTGTTTTAATATTTTCAACTAATAATTTTTTAATTGTTTTTAACTCTTCTCTTTTATCTTTTTCTAATTCAATTTGTAATTCTGTTATTAATAAAGAAGCATAATTTGATCTAATGCTATCAGATATTAATTGGACTTCTTGAGCTTCAGGGCTTCTAGTTTTCAATTCAAGTCTTGAATCAATATGAGAATATTTAATCCATTCTTTATTAAAAACATCCTCATTAAAAGTACAATCCTTCTCATCAATAATGTTTGAATAAGAACTTGTAGTATTAAATAAGAGAATTGTTGCTAAAAATAATGCAATTAAAGTTGTTTTATTTTTATTTTTATTTCTATTTTTAAAAAGTAATAAAATTATAAAAATAATTATTATAAATGAAATACTACCTATTATATATAAAATAGGAACTGAAGATTTTTCTTCATATTCAATTAAACTACTTTCTCCTTCACTATCAATATTAAAATATTTATCAGGTTTTCCATCTTGATTTTCATCAATTGCATATTTAACTAATACATCATCTTTTTCATATGAATACCAATTATCTTTAATACCATCTTCATTTGTATCCCATATTGCTAAAACAAGAACATTTTCATTCATATAAAAAATCAACTCTTCATATCCGTTTTCATCTATATCGCTAGTATACTTTTCAGTATAAATTAATGATTCGCCCATAAAATCAATATTTTCTGCATATGAGACAGACAAAAACATAGTAGCAATAACTACTATAGTTGTTATAATATGAATAAATGATTTTATAAATTTTCGACTAATCATTATATCCTTCAAAATATTGTGAATAAAACCTCTAATATATTTACTAGTTTAATAAAAAGTTAATATAATTTTATATTTATATATACCCAATAGATCAAAAAATAAACAAAGTTATAATTAAAAAAATGTTTTATTCTAAATTTAATAAGTATAAAATAAGTAATATAAAAAATATGAGGAGGAAATATTGAAAACAAAATGGAATGGTGAAGCTCCCACGACCCTAAAGGGTCGGGGCTTCTAAGAAATTAGGAGTCGCTTTACCAGACTCAGTTTTAAGAAATTTTAGCTACGATAATTAAGTTATAACACCCTAGGTTGCTGCATCAGACC
>JAYEHA010000275.1:0-2343 GCA_034659335.1 Bacillota bacterium | reverse complement strand
TGTGAATAAAGATGGAGTTACTGTTTACTATAATGAATCAATGGAAAAAAATGAAGGTATACAAAGAGAAAAGGTTGTTAATAGGTATATTTTAGATGTTTATCCTAATTGGAAAAAAGAAAATTCGACACTTCTAACTGTATTAAAGACAAAAAAAGAAATTTTAAGAAGAAAACAAAGTTATATTAATTTAAAAGGTGAAAAAATTAATACTATTAATACTACAGTTCCTTTATTTAATAAAAATTATTTAATTGGTGCGGTTGAAATTTCGTCAAATTATACTGAAGTTTCAAATATGTCAAATCAAATAATTGATTTACAACAAAAGCTAATAAAAAATAATAAAGCAAATATTTCAAAAGGAAGATATTATACTTTTGATGATATTATTGGAAACAATGTAGATTTTATTAGAGCATTAAAAGATGCTAAAAAATCTGCTAAAATGGATTCAAGTGTTTTGATTTTTGGAGAAACAGGTACTGGTAAAGAATTGTTTGCTCAAAGTATACATAGTGCAAGTGGCAGAAAACTAATGCCATTTATTGCACAAAATTGTGCAGCTATTCCTGATTCTTTATTAGAAGGTATATTATTCGGTTCGGTAAAAGGTTCTTTTACTGGTGCAGAAAATAGACCAGGCTTATTTGAACAAGCGAGTGGTGGTACGTTATTTCTTGATGAAATAAATTCAATGAGCCCTGAGTTACAGGCGAAATTATTACGAGTGTTACAAGAAAGTTATATTAGAAGAATTGGTGGGCAAAAAGATATAAAAATAGATGTTAGAATTATTGCGGCTACAAATACAGATCCTCAAGTGCTTTTAAAATCTAATACTTTTAGAAAAGATTTATACTATAGAATAAATGTAGTTGGAGTAAGCCTTCCAACTTTAAATCAGAGAAAAGATGATATTATTGAATTATCTGAACATTTTATAAATGAATTTAATAAGAAATTTAAAAAAGATGTTTGGATGCTTAGTGAAAATGTAATGGACTTGTTTCAAAATTATAATTGGGAAGGTAATATTAGAGAATTAAGAAATATAATTGAATCGTCTATGAATTTTGTTGATGATGAACATGTAATAAAAAAAGAGCATTTACCACCGCATTTTATTGATAAGATTGGTAATAATATTATTCATAGTCATTGTTCTAGATTTAAAGATTATGAGAAATTACCAAATTATTTATCTGATATTGAAAGAGATATTGTGATATCCACTTTTAAAATAAGTGATTTTAATATTACAGTTACTGCAAGAAAACTTGGTATTTCGAGGCAGAATTTACAATATAAATTAAAAAAATATGATTATAAAAAAGACTTATAGCACAATGAATGTGAATATAAGTCTTTTCTTATTTTTTAGTATTATCCTAAAGCAACATCTAAAATCATCATAACGGTAAATCCTAGCATTGCTCCTATAGTACTAATATCAGAACTAGAATTATTTTGAGCTTCTGGTATTAATTCTTCGACAACAACATATATCATGGCGCCAGCAGCAAAACTTAATGCATATGGTAAAATATTTCTCATTGATATAACAGCAAATGCTCCAATAAGACCTGCTATTGGTTCAACTGTTCCTGAAGCTTGACCATATAGAAAAGATTTTTTTCTAGATAAACCTTCACGTCTTAAAGGAATAGATACAGCTGCACCCTCAGGGAAATTTTGTATTCCAATACCAAGAGCAAGTGCTACTGCCGCTCCAATTGATGCTGAAGGTAAATTTGCTGCTGCTGCACCAAATGCTACTCCAACAGCAAGCCCTTCGGGAATATTGTGAAGAGTAATAGCAAGAACAAGTAAAACGCTTCTTTGCCATGTAGTTTTTATACCTTCTGCTTTATTTGTTTCAAGCCCTTTATGCAAATGTGGTAATGTTTTATCTGCTATATAAAGAAATAAACCACCACCAAGAAAACCAATTGAAGTAGGGATATATGGTTTAGAACCGCTAAGTTCAGCAAGTTCAATAGCTGGTGCTAATAATGACCAAAAACTAGCTGCAATCATGATTCCAGCAGCAAATCCTAACATTCCATTTAAAACATTTTTATTTATTTCTTTAAAGAAAAAAACCATTCCAGCTCCAAGTGCAGTTACAAAATAAGTAAATAAAGTTGCGTAAAGTGCTTGTGTAATTGGATTTAAAGTAATAAAGTAATCAGTTATAATTTTCATAATCCCCCTTAATCTTGTAATAATTTTATTATAGCATATTAAACGGAAGAAGTAAATGATAATAATTATCAATTGATGTTATGCAAAAAAATTTGCGTTTAGAAATTGAGTTGATGTATATATATGCGGTGAAAT
>JAYEHA010000274.1:0-2345 GCA_034659335.1 Bacillota bacterium | reverse complement strand
AACAAAAATCTTTATAAACTTTTAGCATTTCACTAAAATTATTATAATTAGCTAAATAAACTACAATATTATTTTCAATCAATAACGGTATTATCTCTTCTTGTTTTACATACCCATCTCTAACAATTATAAAATCTGGCTCTAATGCAAGTATCGCTTCAACATTAGGTGTAGACATTTTCCCAACTTTAGGAAGATCTGCTACTTTTTCAGGAAGCGTTCTCGAATCACAAATTCCTACCAAATCTCCACCTGCTTCATACCATAAATCAGCAAAAGAAGCATATAAAGATATTACTTTTTCAGGTTTTTCAGATAATATAATCTCTTTTCCTGAAACATCAGTAACACTTATTTCATTAGATTTCTCAACTTCATTATTCCCAATATTACTTACATCTTCTTGCTTTAATACAGCTTCTTTAGCACACCCTACAGATATTATCATCACAAATAACATTAATACTACTAATGTTTTTTTCATTTTTCCCTCCTATTAATTTCCTCAATTAACTCATTTATATTACTATATTTATTAGGATATTTAATATCTGGTCTTTTAAGAACTAATACTTCAATACCTAATTTTAAAGCTGTTTCTACCTTTTTTTTATATCCACCAGCTTTTCCACTTGATTTAGTAACAATATACTTTATATTATAATCTTCATACATTGCAATATTCATATTTCTAGAAAAAGGCCCTTGTATAGCAATAATATTTTTACATTTAAGTCCAAGCTTATAACATTTCTCTATTACCCCTTCTGTTGGAAGCACTCTAGCAAATATTCTTTTATTCTCTATTAATTCAGTGAATTTATCTAAATTATTACTTCCAGTTGTTAAAAGAATATTTCCAGAAGATTTATTTAACACATTTATTATTTCATTATATGAATCATACAATTTAATATCTAATTCATCATTTGGTCTTTCATATCTTAAATACAAAATTTCCTCATTATTTGATATATCTATTAATGTTTTCGAAATATTTTCGGCATATGGATGAGTACAATCTATTATCATCTCAGGTTTTTCACTTTTTACTAAAGATTCAATCTCAGTATAATCTAACCTTTCTGTATATACTTTTAAATTATTGTGATATTCATATAAATCACTTCCATAAATAGTTGCATTAAAGCAACTTATTTTATTTTTAATTACAAGTTTATCAACAACTTTTTTACCATCAGAAGTCCCTGAAAATACATAAATCATATACTATAACCTCTTGGAGTAATCATATAATCTTTATATTTATACGTATTTGAATTGCCTATAATAACCATAGTTGTCATATCGATATGATAATCAAGCATTTTTTCTAAAGTAGTAATAACTACTTTTTCATCTTCTCTTTTTGCATTATTTACTATTCCAACAACTGTGTCTTTCGATTTCTTTTTTAACAAAATATCTCTAGCATCATTTATATAAGTTGGTCTTCCTTTAGATTTTGGATTAAATAAACAAATAACAAAATCACCTTCTGCTGCTAAATCAATTCTCTTTTTAATAAGATCATAATCAGTTAACAAATCACTTAAACTAATATAGACATGATCATGCATAATAGGCGCTCCTAATGAAGCAGATGCACCATTTGCCGAAGTTATTCCCGGTATAATTTCTATTTCTATATCTAATTCTTTATTTGAAATAATTTCAAGAACAAGACCAGACATAGCATAAACACCTGGATCTCCAGAACTAATAATTGCAACATTTTTACCATTTATTGCTTTATCAACTGCCATATTGCATCTTTCAATTTCTCCACGCATTCCATTAGATATAATTTCCTTATCTTTAATAATATCCTTTACTAAATTTATATATGTTTTATAACCAACTACCACATCTACACTTTCTAATGCTTTAAGTGCATGAAAAGTCATTTCTTCTTTATTCCCTGGTCCAATACCTATTACATATAACATATTTATCCTTTCATTTCCCATAAAGAGAGTGTTATTCCATCTAATTTTTCTAATTTAACTAAACATTTTCCTTTATTTGAACCTAAATATCCACAAGGTTCAGAAACACAACCTACCCCAATAGTTTTTCTTACAAAATCTGAAGTATTAAATAAATTTTCTATATCTTTTATTTCTTCTAACCCATAAGTAATATATTTAATGTTTAATTTATTCTTTAACTGAATAATTGCAGTTTCTTCTTTTTTTACCCATGCAGATGCTAAATGTGATATAGCTTCTATAAGATAACCATTCCTTTTTAAAAAAGCATTTACTACATAAAAAAGTTTTTTATATTCCATATTTTTTTTACATCCAATACCTAACACTAAATTTTTATTAATCAATTTAATA
>JAYEHA010000273.1:0-11739 GCA_034659335.1 Bacillota bacterium | reverse complement strand
ATAAATATATCTAAAGGTAAAAGTGAGTATATAATTTATATTCGTTTTTATCTTTTTTTTAATTAGAAAAAGGAATGGAAAAATTAGCAGTAATATTAAAAAAATATATTAATGATAAAATTCAACTAGATATAGGACATATCCGTCTACCGAATGTTCGGTAGACAAGAAAAGAGGGTGGTGGTAAATTTATTGCTTGACACTAAAAATTTAGCTTGTTAAAGTGTTAATTGTGAGAAATGAGACTTAAATGAAAGGGCCCTATTTTAAGTTTACAATTAGCAATTATTTATTTAAGGGGGAAATATGTCAACTAATGCAAAAAAATTAAATTTAAATGATGAATTTAAGCCATTTATTTCTGCTGATAAAATAATGCCAGAATTTACATTAACTTCAATTATTCTTGGTATAATTATGTCGGTCGTATTTGGTGGGGCAAACGCTTACTTGGGTTTAAGAGTAGGTATGACTATTAGTGCTTCAATACCAGCAGCAGTAATATCAATGGGGATTATTAGAGGAATTTTAAAGAAAGATTCTATTTTAGAGAATAACATGGTTCAAACTATTGGATCAGCTGGTGAATCATTAGCAGCTGGAGCTATATTCACATTACCTGCATTATATATATGGTTAGAGGAATGGAATATGGGTGCTCCAAATTATTTAACTATAGTTGCAATAGCATTTTGTGGTGGGTTATTAGGTGTATTTTTCATGGTGCCACTTAGAAAAGCGTTAATCGTAAAGGAACATGGAGTTTTACCATATCCTGAAGGAACTGCTTGTGCTGAAGTATTATTAGCTGGTGAAGAAGGTGGATCAAAAGCAAGAGCTACATTCACTGGTTTAGGAATTGGTGCTGCTTATAAATTGGTTAATAGTGGTTTTGGTCTGTTTGATGGTGAGATTGAAACTACAATAAAAGGGTTTGATGGAGCGGCAATAGGTATGGATGTTATGCCCGCATTATTAGGTGTTGGGTTTATTATTGGAAAGAAAATTTCTGGATATATGTTAGCAGGTGCTGTAATAGGGTGGTTTGGATTTATTCCTATGATTGCTAAAATTGGTAGTATTGCTGATATTACAATGTACCCAGCTTCAGTTCCTATTAGCGAATTAGGACATTGGGGTATTTGGGATAATTATATTAGATATATAGGAGCAGGTGCAGTTGCATTTGGTGGTATATTTAGTTTAATAAAATCATTACCATTAATTGTTGCGACTTTTAAAGATGCAATAGGTGATTATGGTTCTTCTAATGGAGAGGCAAATAGTGTAAGAACAAATAGTGATATGCCTATGAAAGTAGTTATAATAGGAGTTTTAGCAATTGTATTAGCTATGGCAATGTTACCTGTAATTCCAGTAGGAGTTGGTGGAGCATTATTAATTGCAATATTTGGTTTCTTCTTTGCAACAGTTTCATCTAGAATTGTTGGATTGGTGGGAAGTTCTTCAAATCCTGTTTCAGGAATGACTATTGCAACTTTAGTAATAGCTGCAATAATATTTAAAGCAACTGGAAATGATGGACATGCAGGAATGATTGCTACTTTAACAATAGGTTCAATTATTTGTATTATTGCTGCAATGGCAGGAGATACATCACAAGATTTAAAAACTGGTTTCTTAGTAGGAGCAACACCAAAGAAACAACAGTATGGTGAGGTAATTGGTGTAATAGCTGCTGCAATAGCAATTGGTGGAGTATTAACATTGCTTAATAATGCATGGGGATTTGGAACAACAGAATTGCCTGCACCACAAGCAACATTAATGAGATTAGTTATTGAAGGTGTAATGGGTGGAACTTTGCCATGGTCTTTAATATTTATTGGTATTGGTACTGGTGTTGCAATTGAGTTATTAGGATTACCTGTACTTCCGATAGCAATTGGTTTATATTTACCAATTCATTTAAGTACACCTATTATGGTTGGTGGACTAATTAGAGGATTCTTAGATAGTAAAAAAGAAAAATTAAATGATAGTAAAGTTAAAAATCAAATTGAAAAAGGAATTTTATATGCTTCTGGTTTAATTGCTGGTGAGGGATTAATAGGAATTGCGCTTGCTGGAGTTGCAGTAGCAGGTATTAATTTGAATCTTGGAATGAGTTTTGGACAGATTGGTGGACTTGTTGCATTTGTTCTATTAACTTATACTCTTTTAAAGTTTTCTGTATTTTCAAAAGAATAATAAAACTAAAAATTAATTTAGGTGGCTACGAAAATGTAGCTACCTATTTAGGTTAGGAGTGAAAAATGAAAAAAAATAAAAAAGTTAAGAAATCTAAAAAAGAAAGTAAGAATTTTTTAGATTTTATTCCTATTAAAGTGGAGAAAATTGAAACAAATTTAAAAGAAGATGGATTTGTAGATTTGATTATACCTAGAGATGGATTTTTAGATAAAATAGTTAGAAAAATTGCAAAAACACCAGATAAAAAAGTTATAAGTTTAGATTTACTTGGTAGTAGTGTTTGGAAAGCAATTGATAGTTACAGAAATGTAGGAGATATTGCAATGGTGATAAAAGAAGAATTTGGAGAAGATGCAGATCCTTTATACGACAGATTATTACCATTTATTAATCTTTTAAGTAATAATGAATTTATTACGCTTAAAAGAGTTGATGGTAAATGTTAAAATTAATTACTGAAATTTTATTGTTTGCAATTTCAATAACCATTTTACTTTCATGGGGATATATTAAACAACAAAGAAAAGGGGAATTGTTGTTTAATAAACTTATAAATAATGCTGAAAAAAAGATTGTTCAATATTTAAATAAAAACGGAAAAATTTCAAAGAAAGAAATTGAAGAAATAATAAAAGATATAACAGCAAGTGTTTATTGGAGTAAAAGCAAATTGAAAATAGTTGAACCAAAAAATATTTCAATAAATTTAATTAACGATTTAATAAATAAAAATTTAATTGAAAAGAATAATAAAAATACATATTCTTTAGTAAAATAATGGAGGAAAAGTTATGGAAAATATTTTAAAAGATTTAAAACCAAATGACGTATTTAAATATTTCTTCGAATTAACTCAAATACCAAGAGGTTCAGGAAATGAAGAAGAAGTTAGTAACTATTTAGTTAATTTTGCTAAAAAACATAATTTATCATATATTCAAGAAGAATGCAAGAATGTGATAATTAAAAAGAACGCTACTATAGGTTATGAAAATAGTAAAAAAGTAATTTTGCAAGGGCATATGGATATTGTATGTGCTAAAAATGATAAGTATGAATTTGATTTTGAAAAAGATTCAATTGAACTTATAGTTGATGGAGATTATATAAAAACAAAAGGAACAACATTAGGTGCTGATAATGGTATAGCGCTTGCAATGACAATGGCTATTTTAGCAGATGATACAATTTCACATCCAGAGATATCAGCTCTTTTTACTATTTCAGAAGAAACTGGTATGGATGGAGCAATTTTATTGAAATCTGAAAATATAAATGGAGATATTTTAATCAATATAGATTCTGAAGAAGAAGGAACCATTTTATCATCTTGTGCTGGTGGTGTTAATAGCAATATTTATTTAAATTATGAAAAAATAAATAATAAAAAAGATTCATTTGAGATATCAATTAACGGATTACTTGGAGGTCATTCAGGAATTGAAATAAATAAAAATCGTGCTAATGCGGTTAAGCTGATGGGTAGGTTATTAAAAAATATTGATTCAAAAATGAAATTTGATTTATCAGAAATATCTGGTGGAGAAAAAATGAACGCTATACCTAAAAGATGTAAATCGATAATATCAATTGATAAAAATGAAATAAAAATTCTTGAAAATGTTTTAAATGAAATGCAGATGATATTTTCTTCAGAATTTGAGATTTCAGATCCTGAGATAAAAATATATATTAAAAAGATTGAAAATAAAAGTTTTTCAATGGATACAGATAGTAAAGAAAAAGTCATTAGTTTAATTCTTTTAATACCACAAGGTGTAGAAACTATGAGTACTAAAATGGTTGGATTGGTAGAAAGTTCAAATAATTTAGGTATTATTGAAACAAAAGAAAATGAAGTTGTAATTATAAATGCTATTAGAAGTTCAGTAAAAAGTTTAAAAGATGAAATAATTGATAGAATTAGAGAAATTTCAAATTTAGTAGATGCAAAAAATAAACTTGAAGCTGATTATCCTGAATGGGAATACAAAATTGAATCTCCAATTAGAGATTTAATGATAGAAAGATATAAAACTTTATATAATAAGGAATTAAAAGTTGATGCTATTCATGCAGGTTTAGAATGTGGATTATTAAAGGAAAAAGTTGGAGATATTGATATGATATCATTAGGACCTAATATTTATGATGTACACACACCAGATGAACATTTAAGTATTTCTTCAACTGAAAGGGTATATAAATTTTTATGTGAAGTCTTAAAAGAAATTAAATAAATAATAGATAAATAAAAAACCTGTAATTAAATTTATAGGTTTTTTACCATCTAGCGCCTAAAATTGTTTTAGCAAGGCTTTGTTTTTCTTTTTTCTTAAATGAGTTTTCTTTGATTGCAATAGAAGACCATATAGAATCTCTTAATTGATTTAGAATTTTATTTGATGTTATTGATGAATAAATTTCTGAAAGTGCTAAATAACCCTCAAGTATAGAGATAAATTGAAGAGTTAAAATATCTGTATCAATATCGTTAATAATTAATTTCTCTTTTTTTCCTTCATCAATTATTTCACTTATTATATCTCTTAAAAAATCATAATATTTATCGATTCGTTCTCTAACGAATATAAATTTTGAAGAGCCAATTTTTAACATTTGATGACAATTTAGAGGTTTAGAATAAGTTTTGTTATATCGATATGCTAAATTTGTATTAAATTCAATAATAGATGAGAATACCATTTGCAATTTATCTTTTGGATAATTTAGAGTACTTAATGAATTTTCAATGTAATATTCAATTGAAGTTAGTAAATGTTCAATGCATTTAATAAATAAATCTTCTTTATTTTTAAAGTGATAATATAAAGATGATTTTTTAATATCTGATTCCTTTGCAATAATATCCATCGTTGTATTTTCATAACCTTTTACTAAAAAGTTTTTAAGTGCTGATGTAATTATTTTTTCTTTTGTATTCATAATTTTCTCCTTTTAAGATTGAACTAGTATTAAAAAAGTAATTTTATAATTCTACTAGGTCTACCGGCTTTTGAAATTACTTTTTTTCCAATTATTTTACTATAATTATTTGATTCTAATTTATTAATTATTCTATTCATACTTCTTGGTGTAATATTTAAATGATTAGCAAGTTCTAAAGAAGTAAATGTTTTTTTCTTAGTTTCATCGATAATACAATGAAGTTTAAATATAGTATTAATACTAATATTTGTGTCTGATGCAATTAAATTATATTTTTCATCAATAAATAATTGGGTATCATTTTCTAATTTTTTTTCAGTAGAAACAATTGGGCCGATAACTTTTTTATTATATACAATAAAAGCTTTATTGCCATTAGAATTTATAGCTTTTTTCATTCCTTTTTGAGCATTATATTTTGCTTCTCTTACGGTAATCCCATAGCCAATACCAATACTAATTGTAGTTGAAGTATTTTTAGAAACATCGCTTAAAATAGACAGATTTTGAAAATTTTGAGTTTCAGTTTCAAGTATAGATTTAGTGCAAAAAAGCAGATATTGTTTTAATCCAACTTCTATAACTGTAGCTTGAATTTTTTGAGCAAATAAATAAATTTTCTGAGTTACTTTAGTTTTTTCAAGTAGAATTTGATATTCATTTTCATTAATAAGTGAAAATTCATTAATTGGATCTATTGTGATTGATATAACTACTGTTTGGCTTTTTTCGTTAATTTTAGATTCTCTTTTAAGTTCTAAATGTTGAATTGTTTGTTTAATAATATCTAATGTAGGATCTAATTTAATACATGGAATATTTTTTTCTACTAGTGATTTATAAACGCTAGAAAGTCCAGTAATACAACAAGAAACGTTATTATTTGTATAATTAGTAAGATGGAAGTTCTCTAAATCTTTAATAAATGAATTGTTATAAATATTCATTTTTGCAATAAAAATATTAGTATTTTCTCTATTATAGCCAATATTTTTATAAATTTTATTAATTTCATTTCTATCATATGAATCTATACTTAATTTTTTAATATCATAATTATTTATTAAACTTGCTTTTAATAAAGCTGTTAGTAATTGAGTTTCGTTTGTTGGAATATAAACCCAGGGTATTGAAGATATCATTGAAGAATTAATAATATTATAAGGAATAATTCCAGTAAATAGAAGAGCGTCAAAATTATCTTCTTGATATTTTATTGATTGAATTACTATAGGTACTTCATTTATATTTTCAAATTTAATATTGTCATATGTTATGTCTTTAAAATATTCATCAATAATGTTGTTAATGATTGTAATACTTCTAGAATGTCCAATTATTCCTAATTTTAGATTCATACAAATCTCCTTTTAATACTTTTTTTGATATTTTACATTAAAAAGGAATAAAAGTCAATTTAAAGACACTATACAGACACGTCTTTAAATGGTATTCTTAATTTATAGTAAATAAGTGTATTTTTTTATAAGGAGGAGAAATGAAAAAGTATGTAGCGGAACCGTTTAAAATTAAGATGGTAGAAACAATTCGAATGACAACTAGGGAAGAAAGAGAAAAATTTTTAAAAGAAGCAAATTATAATGTTTTTGGACTTAGATCTGGAGATGTATATATTGATTTATTAACAGATAGTGGTACTGGTTCAATGAGTGATAAGCAGTGGGCAGGAATTATGACTGGTGATGAAGCTTATGCTGGAGCTAGAGGATATTTTGAATTACAAGAAGCGGTTAAAGAAATATTTAATTATAAATTTGTTCAACCTGTACATCAAGGACGTGCTGCTGAAAAAGTATTATTTCCATTATTAGTAAAAAAAGGAAATTATGTATTATCTAATATGTTCTTTGATACTACTCGTGCTCATGTTGAATTAGCGGGTGGAAAAGCTGTAGATTTAGTATGTGCTGAAGCTTTAGATACTAAAACTTATGCTGATTTTAAAGGAAATATGGATGTTGAAAAGATGGAGAAATTCATTGAAGAAAATGGTGTTGAGAATATTGATGGTATTGTTATGACACTTACTAATAATAGTGCTGGTGGACAACCTGTGTCTGTAGCAAATGTGAAAGCTGTTAGTGAAATTGCAAAAAAATATGGAATTAAATTAATTATAGATGCAGCTAGATATGCAGAAAATTCATATTTTGTTAAACAAAGAGAAAAAGGATATGAAAATTCTTCTATTATAGATATTGTTAAAGAGACATTTAGTTATGCTGATGCTTTTACAATGAGCGCTAAAAAAGATGCAATTGTAAATATGGGTGGAGCAATTGGGATTAAAGATGATGAAGAATTATATAAAGCAGTTAAAGGTATGACTATTCCTTATGAGGGATTTGTAACTTATGGTGGACTTGCAGGAAGAGATTTATCAGCATTAGCTATAGGTTTAAAAGAAGGAGTTAATGAAGATTTTCTTAAATATAGAATAGGTCAAATTGAATATTTAGGAGATAAATTATTAGAAGCAGGAATTCCTTTTCAATATCCAGTGGGTGGGCATGCAGTATTTTTAGATGCTAAAGAATTATTACCAAATATTCCATATTATGAATTTCCTGGTCAAGCATTAGCTTGTGAGTTATATTTAGAAGCTGGAATAAGATGTTGTGATATTGGATCATATTTATTAGGAGTAGATCCTGAAACTGGTGAACAATTAGAATCTAAAATGGAATTTACTAGATTAGCAGTACCTAGAAGAGTATATACTCAAGCTCATTTCGATGTAATTGTTGAAGCATTAAAAGAAATAAAAAAACGTGCTGATAAAATGAAAGGTTATAGAATAACTTGGGAACCAAAAGTATTAAGACATTTTACAGCAAAATTAGAACCATTAAAATAATAATATAATATTTTAGATAAGAATTAAAAATGAGGTAAAAAAAGATAGGTTTATGAATATCTTTTTTTAGCCTCATTTTTAATAATTGAAATTTCATATTTTTTATAGTATAATTATTAAATAAATGTAATAATTATACAGTTTTTCCTGGGGGTGGATAAATATTAAAAAATTATATGAAGTAGATAATGAAATTTACAATATCGTAAAAGCTGAAATTAAAAGACAAAGAGAAGGTATCGAATTAATTGCTTCTGAAAACATTGTAAGTAATGCTGTTTTAGAAATTTCAGGGAGCGAAATGACAAATAAAACAGTTGAAGGATATCCTGGAAAAAGATATTTTGGAGGATGTCAATATATTGATCAGGCTGAACAATTAGCGATTGACAGAGCAAAAAAAATGTTTGGGGCAGAACATGCAAATGTCCAACCCCATTCTGGATCAAATGCAAATATGGCGGTTTATTTTTCGATACTTGAGTATGGTGATAAAGTACTAGGAATGAAATTAGATCATGGTGGACATTTAACACATGGACATCCTGTAAATTTTTCTGGAAGAGAATATAATTTTCTTGATTATGGAGTAAATAAAGAAACGGGAAGAATAGATTATGACGAATTAGAGGAAAAAGCATTGGAATTTAAACCTAAAATGATTGTTGCGGGTGCAAGTGCGTATTCAAGAGTAATAGATTTTAAAAGATTTAAAGAAATTGCAGATAAAATTGGAGCATATTTTATGGTTGATATGGCACATATTGCAGGACTTGTTGCTTCAAAATTACATCCTAATCCAACGCCGTATGCTGATTTTGTAACATTCACAACAAGTAAAACTTTAAGAGGACCTCATGGTGGAATAATACTTTGCAAAAAAAAATATGCAAAAGCTATCGATAAATCAATATTCCCCGGAACTCAAGGTTCCGCATTAGTGCATCATATATTTGCAAAAGCCGTAATTTTAAAAGAAGCATCGACGGATGAATTCTATGAATATTCAAAGCAAATAATAAAAAATGCTAAAAAATTAAGTGAAGAACTTATAAAAAGAGGGTTTAATATTGTTTCTGGAGGAACTGACAATCATTTAATGATTGTTGATTTAACAAATAAAAACATTACTGGAAAAGAATGTGAAAAAATACTTGAAGACATTGATATTTCAGTTAATAAAAATACTATACCATTTGATACTAGGAGTCCTTTTATAACAAGTGGAATTAGAATTGGGACCTCTGCTGTTACAACTAGAGGCATGAAAGAACAGGAAATGGTAATTTTAGCAGAGTTGATTCAAGAAACTGTAGAAGGAATAACAGATAAAGAAGTTTTAATTAATAGAGTTAAAGAATTATGTAAAAAATTCCCCATGAAATAAAATATTATATAAAAAGTAGAAATTAATTTTATTTCTACTTTTTTTAATACGCTAAATGTTGTTTAGGACAAATGAAATTCAAGAATTAGAAATGGACGAGTTTTTATATAAATTTTAGTAGTTTTGATAATTGTTATTGTACGGTTACTTGATTTCTCCCATTTTCTTTAGAATGGTATAAAGCTTTATCGGCATCTTGTATTATATCTTCAAATGATGAGTATGAATGATTATATTGAGCAACTCCGATACTGACAGTAATATTTAATATATTTTCATTTATAATAAATTCTTCATTCCCAATAAGTAATAATAGTTTATTGGCTATTAAATTACCTTCATTTGAATCTGTTTTTCTTAAAAGCAAAGCAAATTCTTCTCCACCATAACGTGCAAAAGTATCTTCTTTTCTGGTGCTATTTAAAATTAAATTTGTAAGTTTTTTTAATAGTAAGTCGCCAGCAGGATGTCCATATAAATCATTTACATTTTTAAAATGATCTATATCTAATAGAATTAATGTAAATTCATAATTATATTTTTTTGCTAATAAATATTCTTCTGCACCGTGTTCAAATAAAACTCTTCTATTTAGAATTTGTGTCAATGAATCTGTATTTGCAAGCTTGTTTAATTCCACATTTCTATAATATAAAAAAATAGAATATTTTGAGAAAATATAAGTTATTGAAACTGAAACTGTCAATATAGTTATGCCACTTAGAAAATGATTCATAGCATTGCTAGTTTGATAATAGTAGTTATTATATGGAATTATTTCACTTAAAAAATATAAAAATGATACTAATAAAGATATGAATATAGCAAAATTAAATTCTTTTTTATTATCATAATCCATTACTATAAAGGCTATCATTGGAACCATTAGATAATATAAATTATAACCTGTATCTACAGAAAACCAAAAAAAAGGGCTAATGATAATTGTATAGTATGAGCAATAATAATAGAAAATTTAACAAAAAAATTTTCGCTTTTTAAGAAAATAATATTGAAATATATTGAAAAAAATATAAATAAAATGAACGATAATAGCTGGTAAAAAAGGAATATAAATTATATATATAGTTAAGAAAAATGTAGAAAATAATATAGTTATTAGAACTATAAAATATAACACTTTGTGTTTGTAAATTAGGGAATTATTATAGCCAATTAGGTTTAAAAATGCATTCATAAAAACCTCTAATTTTATTATTATCTTAGTATATTATGAAATATAAATGAATGGAATTTAAATTATGATATAATGTAATTGGTAAATAAAAATTTAGATTCTAAAAGTTATTAATGTAAAATTATTTAATTTTAAAGTGAGTTGTATTTGTTTATTGAGAAAGGATAGTAAGATGTTTGATTTATTTAAATTTAAAACTTTATTTTTTTCTCCACTAGTTCGTTTTATTGTTAAGCATCCAAATTTGATGCGTTCAAGATTATTTTTAAAAGCAATGCGTGTTTTTCCAGAAAAGATTAGTGAAAATTATGATGAAAAAATCACAAAAAATATGAAAAAATATCAAATATCGATTTTAGAGGGATTAAATAAAATAAATAATGATCCAAAAAAGATTTTAGATGCTTGTACTGGTACCGGATTAGCAGCTTTTTTAGCAGCTGATTGCTTTATAGAAGCATCAGTGGAAGCAATTGATCAAAGCTCTAAAATGATAGAGGTAGCTAAATTAAATGCAATTGAAAAATCGATTAATAGAATCAATTTTAAAGAAGGAAATGCAATTAACTTAAGTCATAATAATGAGACTTTTGATTTATTTATTTCTTCAAATGCACCAATATATTTATCTGAAGCGTCTAGAGTGCTAAAAACTAAGGGAGTAATACTTGTTTCTTTTTCTTTTGGTGGAAAGGCAATTAGTAAAGCTGAGAGGTATATTTCGGATTATCTTCTAGAAAATAATATTAAATTGTTAGAACTGAAATCTTCGGGCGATGGTGTTTATATAATCGGGCAGAAATTTTAATGTTACTGTTCACACCCCTTGTATAATTAAAACAAAATTAACAGATAAAAAAAGCTCTAGAAAAGTTTGAAAAAACTGAAAAAAGAGCTTTTTTTGCGTTCATTTTTATGATTTAATAAATGTAGGGAAATATTGAAACGAAAGGTTTATAGAGCGTATCGGAGGCGATTTAACCATAGCTATACTTAATTATAAAAAAATAAATATACTTGAAACATCAAATTCTAAATTAAAAGATAAAAACAATAAATTAACTATGGCAATGGGGGATTTAAAATTCGAACTCAAACAAGTAAAACTTGAAT
>JAYEHA010000272.1:0-2388 GCA_034659335.1 Bacillota bacterium | reverse complement strand
ATCTGTGGTGATATAAATTTAAAAAAAGATACAGATTTATCTAAAGTATTTGCGTAAAATGCGACTTTAATATTCAAACTTTGTAAGCTATGTAAAGTGGATTACCCACACAATATGAGAAAGAGCCTCTTTTTTTAATATAATTATTGTAAAATTTATATAAATGTTATAGAATGTAAACATAATGCGAGAGGAATAAAATTATGAAGAAGAATAAAAAGAAGGCTAGTATAAGTATACTTATTTCAATTATAATTATTTTGATTGTTGTTATTTCAAATATAGTTATTGGAATGTATTCGATTAATGAATTAGATAAAATAACTAAAGTTAGTTTAGAAGAAATAGCTACAAAGGTTGAAAATATTAATGATCATTATTCATTAACATTACAGCAGCAATCAGAAGATGCATATATTCAACAAATAAATGCAATTAATGATTCTGTTAATAATTATGTAAAGACTACAGTTCTTGCATTAGATACATTAAGAGGTAGTAAATCAGTAGCATCTTTAGTAGAAGAAGAAACTATTAAAAGTGAAAATGCTGTTAATAAGACATTAAATGTAATTTACAGTAATGCTAATAAGAATAATGCAAATTTATTTGATTTATCTGTTGGGTTAAAAAACGGAAAAATTTATACAGCTACTAATAAAGGTGTATCAAATTCTAATTCCTTAACTATGGAGTGGTATAAAAAAGCAATGGAAACGCCTGGAGAAAGAGTTTGGCTTGAACCATCTTTTGATATTAAAACTGGGAAACTATTATTATCAGTAGCAGAAGCTATTTTGGGTTCTAATAGGACTCCTATTGGAGTTGCAGTTGCGGAAATTGATTTAGATAGCTATAGAAAAATGATTAATAGTTATACTATAGGTAAAAGTGGTTATATTACTACTGCAGATAAGACAGGGATTATTTTAAATCATCCATTAGATAAGAATAAAGATAATTATAATGATTTTGAATTAGTTGGTAAAATTATGCCTGTTCAAGGATTATTAGATTATATTTTAAGTGATAATACAAAAACTACTATAGTATCATATGAATTTAAAGGTGATAATAAAATGGCGGTTTGTACTAAAGTACCAGAAACTGGGATAACGCTTGTTGGAGCTATTATTAAAGATGATATCCTTTCGATCGCTAATGAAACTAATAATGATTTTATTGTATTTCAAGAAAACTTAGATAAATCAATGGCATTAAAAAAACAGACTTCTCAAAAAAATATGATTTTTATGGTTTTAGCAATACTTCTTATATCTGGTACTTTAATACTTTATTTAACTAATAGATTTATTACTAAAGCACTAAAAAGATTAGTTAAAAAATTAAATACAATAGCTACAAGAGATTTTAAACAAATTGTAGTTAATGATTTTATTACTAAAGAATTTTCAGAAGCTAGTGATAGTTTAGAAGATGTAAGAATGAAAGTGAGTGATGTTTTATTAAATGTAAAAGAAGTTACTGATAAAATAAATGTTGCTTCTGATAAACTTTTAGATAATGGAATAACATTAGAGTCTTCATCGAAGAGTGTAGTAGACGCTATTGAAGAAATAGCTAATGGAGCTACAGAACAAGCACATGATGCAACAGAAAGTTCAGGTGCAATGTCTGAATTAGCAAGTTCTATAGGACAAACTACTCACAGTAATATTCATACTGCTGAAGTAGCTCAAAATGCAACTAAAGAAGTTGAAAAAGGCGATAAAGTTATTAAAGATTTAAATGAAAGTACTGTAAAGCAAAATAATGTATTAGAAGTTACAAGTTTAAAAGCTGAAGAATTAGCACTAGTTATTGAGACAATAACAGATATTACAGATACAATATCTTCAATAGCAGATCAAACAAATTTGCTTGCACTTAATGCTTCTATAGAAGCGGCTAGAGCTGGAGAGTATGGTAAAGGATTTGCAGTAGTTGCAGATGAAATTAGAAAGTTAGCAGAAGAAACGCGTGAGTCTACTGAAAAAATTACTTCAAAGATTATTGAAGTAAAAAGTACTTCTAATGATGTTATTGTGTCAATGGATGATTTAAAAGGAACAACAAAAGAGCAAGGGGAAATTGCTTTAGATGTTATTGATTCATTTAAATTGATTAATAATGAGCTTTTAGAAGTTATAAAAAATATTGAGATATCATCTAATCATATTGATGATGTTGTAAATAATAAAGATGTAGTAACAGGTAAGATAGAAAATATAGTAGCTGTAACTGAAGAAACTGCTGCAGCTTCAGAAGAAATTAATGCAACTATTGATTTACAACATGACGCAGTTAACGAACTTACTGGTTTAGCTAAAGTATTAAAAGAAGATGTTGTTAGTTTAAATAGTGAAATAAATAAATTTAAATTATAAA
>JAYEHA010000271.1:0-2390 GCA_034659335.1 Bacillota bacterium | reverse complement strand
GATTATAATGAACCAAATTTAGAAGATCCAAAAGAAAGTGGTTTGGGCTTATTTATTATTGAGAGTTTAATGGATGAATTTATAATTGAAACAAAAAATGGTAATGGAACTGTAATTAAAATGATTAAAAATATTTAAAGGGGGAAAATCACATTATGAATGAAAAAATAATTCCCCAAGAAAATATAGAAATAAATGAAGTATTATCAAAATTAGATAAATATGATAATAATGAATTATTTATAATTTATAGTAATGGAAAAAATATATATATAAGAAATGAATTGATTGAAAGATATCTCTATATTGCTGAAATATTATCAAAAAAATATGCTAATAGAGGTATTGAATATGATGATCTTTTTCAAGTAGCTTCACTTGGGCTTATTTATGCAATTGAAAGATTTGATATTAATAAAGGTTTTAAATTTTCTTCTTTTGCTACACCTACAATAATAGGTGAAATTAAAAAATATTTTAGAGATAAAGGATGGGCATTAAGAGTTCCGAGAAGAGTACAAGTTTTATCAAAAAAAATCAATTTATCAAAAGAAAAACTTAATCAAGAGTTACAAAGAATTCCAACAATTGAAGATATTGCCAATTATTTAAAATGTAGTCAAGAGGAAATTTTAGAAGCAATGGAAGCTTCACAAGTATATTCTCCAAAATCATTAGATGTAGTATTTAATAATTCAAAAGATGATAACAATGTACAATTAAGAGATTTAGTTGGTGAAGATGATAAATATTATTTATTATTTGAAAATAAAGATTTTATTAATAGAATGATAAAAAAGTTGAATAAAATTGAAAATAGAATTATTACTGATAGATATTTTAATAATAAGACGCAAATTGTTGTAGCTAATGAATTAAATGTATCACAAATGACAATATCTAGAATAGAAAAAAAAATCATTTTAAAATTCAAGAAAGAATACGAGAAAATTAATGATATTTAATAGTTTGACTTTTTTTAAGTTAAGTATTATTATTGTATTAATATTTAAAACGATGATTAAAAGTAGTAAGTTTATAGAGAATTTAAGAGAGTTAAACATTTGCTGTGAGTTTAATATTTTGAAATAAACTGAATGGATTTATGAGTAGGATCTGAAATTAATAGTAGGTGACTCGGTTTTCTTCCGTTATAGAGAATAAAGATAAACATGAGGTGGTACCGTGTAATTCACCCTCTACATATTATGTAGAGGGTTTTGTTGTTTTTGAGGAGGTAATAAATTATGAAAAGAATATTTTCAGGAGTTCAACCATCAGGAAAAATTCATTTAGGTAATTATATCACGATGAAAAATTTTAAAAATCATCAACTAGATAAGGAGTGTTTTTATTGTATAGTTGATTTACATGCAATTACTGTTGAACAAGATCGAGAAGAATTAAGAAGGAAAAGTATTGAGCTTGCAGCATTATATATTGCAATAGGGCTAGATCCTAAAAAAGTTACAGTATTTATTCAGTCACAAGTTTCTGCTCATGCTGAACTAGCTTGGATTTTGCAATGTAATTCATATATGGGTGAATTGAGTAGAATGACTCAATTTAAAGATAAGTCAAGTAAAAATGAATCTGTTACAAATGGATTATTTACTTATCCTATTTTAATGGCAGCAGATATTTTATTATATAATTCAAATTTTGTTCCAGTTGGTAGTGATCAAAAACAACATTTAGAATTAACTAGAGATATTGCAATTAGATTTAATAATAAATATGGGAAGACATTTGTTGTTCCAGAACCATTAATACAAAAACAAGGTGCAAGAATAATGTCTCTATCAAATCCTGAGAATAAAATGAGTAAAAGTGATAGTGAAAAATTTTCTTCAATTTCAGTACTTGATACGCCAAAAGAAATTAGGAAAAAAATAATGAAATCACAAACTGATAGTGATATGAAAGTGAAATTTGATGAAGAAAATAAAAAAGGAATTAGTAATTTACTTACGATTTATTCTTTATTTACTGATTCTTCAATTTCCGAGTTGGAAGAAAAATATGAAGGAAAAGGATATGGAGATTTTAAAAAAGATTTAGCAGAAGTAATAATAAATGAATTAAATCCAGTAAAAGAAAGATATAATAAAATTATGGATAGTGGTAAAATTAACGAAATTTTAAAAAATGGTGCAATAAGAGCTAATGAAGTATCAAAAGAAATATTAAATGATGTTAAACAAAAAGTTGGATTTGTTACATTTTAGAAAAATGATATCTACTTATTATATGGAGTGCTAGATAAGTAGATATTTTTTTGTTTAAATTAAAAAAAGTATTTGACTTAAGAATTATAAAATGCTATTATCAAATAGTTGTTATAAAAGTAGTTAAAAAAACAAGAAAAAAAGCAAAAAAAGAATTGACAA